>JAEZBH010000295.1 GCA_023427285.1 Pseudomonadota bacterium | reverse complement strand
GTTGTAGGTGATGCTGCCCTGGGTGATCTTGGCGGTGGGGGGCAGGAGCTGCACCAATCCCAGCGAAGCGGTGGTCTTGCCCGAACCGGATTCACCGATCAGCGCGAGGACTTCGCCTTTGCGCACTTCGAAGGAAATATCGCGTACGGCCTGCACCACGCCGCGGGCAGCCTTGTAGGTAATCGACAGGTTCTGGACGGAGATGACAGGAGGGGCTTTTACTGCCGTTTGTGCGGTCATCGGTTATACCTCGGTGCGCAGGCGCGGGTTGAAGAGTTCATCGAGCGATCGGGCCAGCATGACCAGCGAAAGCTCGAACAGGGCAATGGCGCCGACCGGGGCCAGCACGTTCCAGGCGGCTTCTGCCTGGTAGATAGCGCCTTTGGCATAGGCCAGCGAGAGCATCACACCCCAGTTAGCGCTGGAGAACGGCACCAGCCCCAGGAAGACCAGGCCGGTCTGCTGGTAGATGGCGGAGGTCATGGCGAACACCAGCGAAATGGCGATGTAGGACATCATGTTGGGCAGCATCTCGCGGAAGATGATGTGCGAGGTGCCCATATCCAGCGCTACGGCGGCTTCCACGTAATCACGGCGGCGCAGCGAGAGCACCTGCGAGCGGATCTGCCGGGCCAGCCCGGGCCACGAGAGCAGCGCCAGCAGCAGGGCCAGCAGCCAGGGCGAGTCGAGCCGCACCAGGGTTGCCAGCACGGCCAGCAGTGGGAACTGCGGCACGGTGAGCCAGATATCGACCACCTGCATCAAGAAGCTGTCTACCGCTCCGCCCGCGAAGGCGCTCAGCCCGCCCACCAGTACGGCGATGGCGGTGGTCATCAACCCTGCCAGGAAGGCGATGATCATGATATCTTTTCCGCCGTGGATGATCTGGATCAGGTTATCCTTGCCCTGGAAGTCGGTGCCAAGTGGATGCTCCCAGGATGGGCCCTGGTAGATGGCTTTGACGTTCGCTTTGGTTTCGGCAGGGATGATCAATGGACCAACGAAGGCCATCAGCACCATCGCGACGAGCAGGATCAGGCCGATTAAGCCAGACGGGTTGCGCCGCAGCAGCCGGAAAGACCGTCGCAGCTCGGCAAAGGTATCGGAGATTAAGGTTCCTGCCTGGTTCATTTTCCACCTCCGGTAACGCGGGCGCGGGGATCCAGCACACCATACAGCAGATCCGCGAGGAAGTTGGCGACGATGACGGCGACCGTGGTGACGATAAAGACGCCCTGCATCACCGGATTATCACGCGAGTAGAGCGCCTGTGAGAGCAGGTAGCCGATGCCCTGGTACGTGAAGATGCGCTCGATGATCAGCGAGCCGCCCATCACCACCGCGATGGAGATGGCCAGGCGGGTGGCTAGCGGCAGGCTGGCGTTGCGGCCAACGTAGGCCGTCATAATGCGCGAGTCGGGCAGGCCGCGCGCGCGGGCCACAGTGACGTAATCTTCGCCCAGCGTGCTGATGGTGCTGCTCTTCATCGTCAGCATCCACGAGCCCGCCGTGCCGAGCACGTAGGCCATGGCGGGCACCGCCAGGTGCGCGAAGATGTCGGCGATAAAATTGAGGTTGAAACCGGGTTCGACGCCGGGGCTGGCCGAACCGCGCATGTACTGGATCGGCACGACGCGGGTAATGACCCCCAGGAACATAAACAGCAAAATGGCCGTTAGATAGGCTGGGACGGCGTCAACCACCGCCGCGATGTTGGTGAGCAGGTGATCGAGGAATGAGTTGCGCCGGTAAGCCACGATCATGCCCATCATCACGCCCAGCAGGAAGCTGAGCGTCAGCGAGATGCCCACCGAAAACACCGTCCACGGCAGGCGCTGGGCGATCATGGTGTTGACCGACACGCCCTGCGACCGGTACGACTTACCCAAATCGCCGCGCACCAGCCCGCCGAGGAACTCAAAGTACTGCTGCATCAGCGGCTTGTCGAGGTCGATGCCCATCAACGAGGCGGCCTGTTGGGTGGCCTCTTCAATGGAGTAGCCGCGGTTGATCACCAGATCCTGTACCAGTACGTCCACCGGGCTGCCGGGCATCAATCGGATGACAAAGAAGATGATGGTGATCACGATCCAGAGCGTGAAAATCATCTTCAGCAGGCGCCGGAGCAGGAAGTTGCTGGTCACCTTGCGGATGGCCCGGGAAAGCGGTGAGCTGGTGCTTTCCGGTTGGGTCGGTAGAGCAATATCAGCCATGCGTCCTATCTCCTAAGGAGGTTCTCTTGCCTATAATCCTGACAGCGTCGGAAATGATCCAACATCAAACGGCGGAGGATAAAATTCTACGCACCCCAGAGCGGGCTCCCTTACTCTTCGTGCGTGGGTGATGAAACGGGCAGCTTATCGGTTTTTACAACAACCTGCTGCACCAGGGCGCTGCCAGCGGAAAGCTCTGTGCGGTAGCGCAAGAAACCTGCCCGCGTTACCCCCAGAGTATGTTCCACCGGCTCGTCATCGGCGGTATAGGTGGTGCGCTCGGAAATCAGCACGGGGGAACCAGCTGGCACGTCCAGCACGCGCGCGGAGTGCGGGTCTGCGCCGCCAGCTTCTAAATACTGCAGCGCGCGGACGCTGTACACATGGTACCCCTCGCGCAAAACGCGGTACAGCGACTCGTGGTTCTCGATCTTGCTCTTCAAGTTGGGGAACTGCTCGCAGGCCAGGTGGGCGCGCTCTACCGAAAGGGGGAAGCCATCCGCCAGCCGTAGCCGGGTGATGCGGTAGACATTGTCGCCAGGTTTGATCTTGAGTGCGCGGGCGGTGCGCCGGTCGGCGGGTATGGTTTCTACTGCCAGCAGGCGGGTAGAGGGCTTGAGCCCCTGGCTGGCGATTTCTTCCGTCCAGCCCATCAGGTGCTGCAAATCCTGTTCAATGCGTGGGCGGCGCGAAACAAACGTGCCTTTGCCGGGGATCGAGTAGAGCCAGCCTTCACTGGAGAGCGTTTGGAGCGCCTGCCGGACGGTCATGCGGCTGACGCCGGTGGCCGCGCTGAGCTCGCTGACCGAGGGGATCTTCTGCCCGGGCGCAAGTTCCTGGTCGCGGATTGCCCCCGCCAGAATGCGCCGGATTTGCATATAGAGCTGTTCGGAACTGTTTTTGTCGAGTGTAGAGAAGTCCATACCGTCCCATACCTGGATAGGCCAGTCTATACCGTGCTAGACTTATGCTAGCGCAAAAGCGGAGGGGAGTCAATAGAATTTTGTTCTGAAAAAGCTTGACATTTTTTTGACGGTTCCCGAATGGTATTTATATGCCGCTTTCCTATAATGTATAACTAGGAGGTAAACAATGGGCAATATCTTAGGATGGATTATTCTTGGCGCGATCGCCGGCTGGCTCGCCAGCATTGTTACTGGCCGCAACTCGCAGATGGGCTGCATTGCCAACATCATTGTTGGCGTCGTCGGCGGCCTGGTCGGCGGGTGGCTCATGACCAACGTTTTCGGAACCACTGGCCTCACGGGCTTCAATATCTGGAGCTTGATCGTGGCATTTGTTGGTGCGACCATCTTGCTGCTGATCTGGAATCTGGTGGCAGGCAGAAGGGCACTCTAGCACCACGCAGGTGGTGCATTTGTGGAAGAGGCCGCCTCCCTGGGCGGCCTCTCGTGTTGCAA
>JAEZBH010000275.1 GCA_023427285.1 Pseudomonadota bacterium | reverse complement strand
CGTCCGAACAGAGCGCCGATCACGCCTTCGATCACGAACACGCCCGCACCGATCACCGCGCCAACCGGCCCGCCGAGAGCCGCGCCGAAGCCGATATGCCCCGCCAGCTTCGCGCCTTCTGAAATCTTGTCCTTGGTGACGGCGCGATACGCTTCCGACACGCCCGGCACATGCTGAAGCGGGTTTACCGTATCCAGCACCTCGCCGAACAGAGACGTGTTTTCGCGCTGGGCCTTGCCCTCCACCTTGACGGTGGAGCTGTGGCTGCGGTCCAGAAACGGCAGCAGGGCATTCATATCGGTAGCTGACATGGCGCAATCCTCCATACCAACTCCAGCAAGACCCGTGCCAGATAATTAGGTGTTGTTTATCAGCATGTTATGGAAGAGCTCACAGGCCGGGGCGGCAGATATTACCGCCTGCGGGCGTAACGATGCCCTACAGGAAGTACCCAAACCTACAGCACCAAACCTACAGCAAATGCCCCGTGCGCTCTTTCTTGGTGCGCAGGTAATCAACGTTGTGCGGGTTTGCCGGAAACTGGTGCTCCACCCGTTCCACCACGCGGATGCCGCAAGCCTCAAGCCCCGCCACCTTCTGCGGGTTGTTGGTCATCAGGCGCACGGAGCTGAAGCCCAGCAGCGTCAGCATACGGGCGGCGGGCCAGAAGGCGCGCTCATCCGTCTCGAAGCCGAGGCGGTGGTTGGCGTCCACCGTGTCGAAGCCCTGATCCTGAAGCGCATAGGCGCGCAGCTTGTTGATGAGGCCGATGCCCCGCCCTTCCTGCGCCAGATAGAGCAGGACGCCCGAGCCCTCGTCGGCAATCGCCTTGAGCGCGCCGCGCAGCTGGGGGCCGCAATCGCATTTGAGCGATGCCAGCAAATCGCCGGTGAAGCACTCCGAGTGCAGGCGAGAGAGCACCGGCTCATGCCGGTTCGGCTCACCGATCACGATGGCCAGATGCTCCAGCGCACCGTCATCCGCGCGGAAGGCGACGATCTTGGCGTTTTGGGCATCTTCCAGCGGCACCTTGGCCTGCGCCACAATCTTCAGTCGGGCGGCACGCGCTTCGGCATAGCCCAGAATGTTTTGCGCCTCAGCCTCCACCCAGTCTTCCCCCGCCTGCGGGTTCAGCACCGGGTTCAGCACGGCAAGGCAGGCGGGCAGCAGGCGTGCGGCCTTGGCAAGTTCAATCGCGGCCTGTCCGGCGGTCTCATGCGCCCCCATCGGCAGCGGGCGGAACGGGCCCTTGAGCGGCACCGCAAGGTCTTCCACAGGGTCCGCAACCGAGAGCAGAAACCCAAGGTCCGCTCTTGCTTCCCGCTCCAGCATCACCACCTGATGTCCGGCAGCGCGGGCATCGCCGGTGATCTTGAGCACCTGTGCACGCCGCCCGCTGATGAGCAGGCGGGCGCGGTCTCCGGCGCTCTGCTCGAAAGCGGCCAGGGTGTCGTCAGAGGCAAGGTCCAGCGCCATCACCGCAATGCGGTTTGCGCCGTCCGCCACGATGACGGGGCGGCCGCGCCGCAGCTCGTCAACCGCCCGGTCAACGGTCAGAAGAGCAGCGGGGCTTACCATGTGAAGTCCGCCAGGATCGGCGCGTGGTCCGAAGGCTTGTCCCAGCCCCGAATGTCTTCCAGCACCTGATAGTTGGCGTGGGCGCCGGCCAGCTCGGGCGAGAGCCAGATGTGGTCCAGCCGCAGGCCGCGGTCGCTCTCGCGCCAGTCCTTGGCGCGGTAGCTCCACCAGGTGAACTGGCGCTCGGGCGACGGGATCGCCACGCGGCCCAGATCCACCCAGCCGTGGCTTTGCTGGAGCTGATCCATCTTCTCCACCTCCATCGGCGTGTGGCTCACCACCTTCAGCATATGCTTGTGGCTCCACACGTCGCAGGGTAGCGGCGCAATGTTGAAATCGCCAAGCAGAATGGTTGGCTGCTTCAGCTTCTCCGACCAGTCGATCATGCGGTCGTAGAAGGCCAGCTTCTGGCCGAACTTGGGGTTGAGGTTTGCGTCGGGAACGTCGCCGCCTGCGGGAATGTACACATTTTCCAGCCGGATGCCGCCGGGAAGCTGTACGCCCACATGGCGGGCCTCGTCATTGCCCTGCCAGTCGTGGCTCTGACCGTCGGTCAACTCCACCCGTGACAGAATGGCAACGCCGTGGTGCATCCGCTGGCCGCGCAACTGCTGGTGCGCATAGCCAAGCTCGGCAAAGAAGGCGGCGGGAAAATCCCCGTTGGAGGCCTTGGTCTCTTGAAGACACAAAACGTCTGGTGCGTATTCGCGCAGGAAACGGGACACCAGATCCAGACGGGCGCGGACGGAATTGATATTCCAGGAAGCGATGCGAAGAGTAACAGCCATTTGCGCTTGTACTAAGCTACACAGCTTCCGCGGACAAGATACTCACAGCGTTGCAGACCTCGCCGTGGCCAAAACGAACCAAAAATGAGCCAAAACCGAGCCCGAAAACGAGAAGGACCCCGCCTCGGGGGCAGGAGGCGGGGTCCGGACTGCGCTCGTCACGCAAGCAGCGGCTAGGTCGGGCAACAGGGGGCAAATCCCGACGGTAAGAATACCGCTGCACCCTCAAAATAGGATTGGCCCCCTCTGTTTTCAACCGGAGCAGTATGCAACTTTCACGTCGGTCAATGCAGCTAGACGTCAAAGATGCACGCTTTGTCTCTGGGGCGCGAATTTGGCGGTTTTCAGCGGTCTTCCAGAGAAATCTCCGCGCCGCACCGCCTACAGG
>JAEZBH010000200.1 GCA_023427285.1 Pseudomonadota bacterium | reverse complement strand
CGCCAAGACCGGCGCGGGCTATGTCGTCATCGCCAACACCGGCAAGACGGCGGATCGGCTGCTGGGCGGCACCACGACGGCGGCGGAGAAGCTAGAAGTGCACTCCGTCACCACGGAAGGCGGCGTGATGCGGATGCGCCCGCAAACGGACGGCATCGAGATTCCCGCAGGCGGCACGCTGGAGCTGAAGCCCGGCGGCTATCACATTATGTTCATTGGCCTGAAGGCCCCGCTGAAGGCTAGCGAGACCGTGCCGGTCACGCTGAACTTTGCCAAGGCGGGCAAGGTGAACGTGTCGTTTGCGGTGAAGAGCCTGCGCGGTCAGCCCGCCCCCGCACACCACAACAACGGCGGCCATAACGGCGGGCATAGCGGCGGCCATAACGGCCATAACGGCCACGGCGAGATGAAGCACGACCATGCCCAACACTGAGGATCACGCCCGCCCCTCGCCTCTGCGAACGGTGCGGCGCATCATCTGGGCTCTGGTCGGCGTGGCGCTGCTGGGCCTTGGCGGACTCCTGGTCTGGCAGAAGCTGAACCCTCCGGCACCGGCAATGCAAACAGCGGCCATCACCCGTCCGGCCGTTGGCGGATCGTTCGCCCTGACGGACCCGAAGGGCAACACCGTCACCAATGAGACGCTGAAAGGCAAGCCGTTCGCCATCTTCTTCGGCTTCACCCGCTGCCCTGACGTGTGCCCGACGACGCTGAACGACCTGAGCCAGCTTTACGCCCAGTTGGGCAAGGACGCACAGAAGCTGAACATCGTCTTCGTCTCGGTCGATCCCGAGCAGGACCGGCCCGAGGACATCGGCCAGTACCTCACCCTGTTCGATGCGCCGATCATCGGCCTCACCGGCACGGACGAGCAGCTGCGCCAGATCACCCGCGCCTACCGCGTGGTTTATGAGAAGGTCGCGCTGGATGACAGCAATGGCGACTACACCATCGACCACACCGCAACCGTGTTCCTGATGGACGCCAACGGAAACTTCTCCGGCACCATCGACATGCACGAGCCGCGCGAGACCGGCCTTGCCAAGCTGCAACGGCTGGTGGGCGCGCGCTCTGCGAGCTGATTTTTTCTTTTTGCAGGGGACTCAGTCCCCTGCACCCCATTTCGTTTTTCCGGACCGCGCATCCGGCGCTCACTGGAAATCAAAATAAAAGGGACGCACCATGGTTTGACCGGGTGCGTCCCTTTTAAAAACAATTTGCAACCTGAATTTGAAGGGAATGCGCTCCCATTCGTTTTTATAGGGCCGTATCCTTCATGCCGCGCACGTCCCAATAACGAACGGGAGGTGCAGGAGGGGTAAGCCCCTCCTGCAAAAAATCCCTAAAACTACGCACCCAATCCGTAAGAGCGCAGCAGCGCCTCCGGCTTCGGCTCGCGGCCCCGGAAGGCGATGAAGCTCTCCAGCGCGGGGCGGGATGCGCCTTTGGCGAGGATATGCTCGCGGAAGGCAAGGCCGGTATCGGCGCTGAGCACGCCGGATTCCTCGAACCGCTCGAAGGCATCGGCGGAGAGAAGTTCGGCCCACAGGTAGCTGTAATAGCCTGCCGCATAGCCGCCCGCGAAAATGTGGGTAAAGGCGTTGGGGAAGCGGTTCCATTCCGGCGGAATGATGACCGCCACTTCCCGGCGCACCTCGTTCAGCAAGTCGAGCACGCGCACCGGCTTTTCAGGGCTGTACTCAAGGTGCAGGCGCAGGTCGAACAGGCCGAATTCCAGCTGGCGGACGAGGAACATGCCTGCCTGGAAGCGGCGGGCGGCCAGCATTTTCTCAAGCAAGCTGTCCGGCAGCGGCTCGCCGGTCTGGTAATGGCCGGAGAGCAGGCCGAGCGCCTGCTTGTCCCACGCGAAATTCTCCATGAGCTGGCTGGGCAGCTCCACCGCGTCCCACTCGAAGCCGGTGATGCCGCCAACGGACGGCAGGTCCACCTCGGTCAGCAGGTGATGCAGCGCATGGCCGAATTCGTGCAGCAGGGTCAGCACGTCGCGGTGGGTGAGGAGTGCAGGCGTGTCTGCCGTCGGCGGCGCGAAATTGCAGGTCAGGTACGCCACCGGCAGGTGCAGCTTGTCCGCATCGCGGAAGCGGGAGCGGCACACGCCCATCCACGCGCCGCCGCGCTTGCCGGAGCGGGCGAACAGGTCGATGTAAATGCCCGCAAAGGCATCGCCCTCTGCGTCAACCAGATCGTAATAGCTGGCGTCCGGGTGCCATGTATCAACGTTGTCGCGCTTCACCAGCCGCACGCCGAACAGGCGCTCGAACAGGGCAAAGGTGCCATCGAGCACGGTCGGCAGCGGGAAGTAGGGCTTGATCTGCTCCTCGTTGACCGCATAGCGGGCAAGGCGTAGCTTCTCGGACGCATAGCCCACATCCCACGGCTGAAGGTCTTCAATACCCAGTTCTGCGCGGGCAAAGTCGCGCAGCTCATCCAGATCCTTCTGGGCAACCGGGCGCGCCTTGGCCGCCAGATCGCGCAGGAACGCGATCACCTCCTGCGGGGTGCGGGCCATCTTGGGCTCCAGCGACAGCGCGGCGCTGCTGGAGAAGCCGAGCAGCTTTGCCGCTTCATGCCGCAGCGCGACGATCCGCTCGATCCGGCCGCTGTTGTCGAATTCGCCAGCGTTCGGTCCAACGTCCGACGCGCGGGTGTTGTAGGCGTAATAGACCCGCTCGCGCAGCGCCCGGTCGTTCGCGTAGGTCAGGATCGCATGGACGCTGGGCTGATGCAGCGTGACCAGCCAGCCATCCATCTCCTTTGCCTGCGCATAGGCCGCCAGTACGCCCTTTTCAGACGCGGGCAGGCCGTCAAGCGCCGCCTCGTCGGTGATGTGCTCCGACCACGCCTCGGTTGCGTCCAGCACGGCATTGGCGAATTCGGTTGAGAGTTTGCTCAGCTCAACCCCGATCTCGCGGAAGCGGGTGCGCTCCGGCTCCTCCAGCGCCACGCCGGAGAGGCGGAAGTCGCGCAAGGAGTGCTCCACCAGCTGCCGCTCGGCGGGGGGCAGGCTGTGCAGGCTGCCCATCTCGGCAACGGCGCGAATGGCGGCGTACAGGTCGCGGTTCTGGCCCATCTCAAGGAAATGCGCAGTCAGCTTGGGCTGAGCCTCGCCGTAAGCCTCGCGCAGCTCGGGCGTGTCGGCCACGCTGTGCAGGTGTGAAACCGGGGCCCATGTGCGGCTGATGGCAACGTCCGCCCGCTCCTTGGCCGTCAGCACGGCCTCGAACGTGCGCGGCGTGCCGGGCGCGGTGATCGCGTTGATTGCAGCGGCATGTTCTTTGAGGATGGCATCAATCGCCGGGCCGACATGCTCGGCGCGAATATCGGCAAAGGCAGGCAGGTCCGCATCCCACAGCAGCGGATTCTCTTCCAGGTTTGTAATGTTAGCCTCCCTTGGCTGGAGCGGAGGAAAAAGCGTCAGCCTAAGGAAGTGCGCTTGCCCAACCCTATTTTCAAGCGGCATCAGCCTGATTGACACCGGAAAAGTTTATTGGGCGTAATGATTAAAGAATAATGGGAAGCGATTACCATCAATGATCGCAACAATGGAAATCGACGCCACGGGGGTTTAAACGCTCAATGATCGTTTTTTGACTATTTTGGCTGGTGCCATAGCAGCCGCCCTCGGTTTGGCCTTGTGCGGCAGCTTTGCGGGCGATTGCAGGCCATTTCAGGGGCAAAGAGTCCCCCAGGCCGTGCGCGAACGCTTCCACATCGACGAAGCCGACCTTCTTCAGTTCCTCCGCCCGCCAGATCGGGATATTCCGCATGGGCCCATAAGAGACGCGAATTATCGGCACACGATTATAATGACTTGCCAAGCCCCCCTCTCAAAAACCATAGTTTCAAAAAAGACCAATTTTATAAATCAGGGCATAGGGTGGAAG
>JAEZBH010000155.1 GCA_023427285.1 Pseudomonadota bacterium | reverse complement strand
GTCCAAGACCCCTGCAAAAAACCCACTGAAAATAAACCCCAGCCTTACAGCTGGCCCAGCGCGTATTCAGCGCTCGAAACCTCGAATGCGCCCGGCTGCTCCACGTTCAGGTGGGTGATAACGCCGTCCTTTGCGATCAGCGAGAAGCGCTGGCAGCGGGTGCCGAGGCCCGCCTTGCTGGCATCCATTTCAAGGCCCAGCTTCTTGGTCAGCTCGCAGTTGCCGTCGGAGACGAGGCGCACCTTGTCGCCCGCGCCTGCATCCTTGCCCCAGGCCTTCATCACGAACGGATCGTTCACGGCCATGCCGATCACGGCATCCACGCCCTTTGCCTTCAGCTCGTCGGCCTTCTCGATGAAGCCCGGCAGGTGCTTGGCGGAGCAGGTCGGCGTGAACGCGCCCGGCACGTTGAACAGCACCACGGTCTTGCCTGCGAACAGTTCGTCGGTGGACACCGTACCGACACCGTTTTCACCAATTTCAAACAGCGTTGCCGCCGGAATCTTGTCGCCGACCTGAATCGTCATGGATGGAACCCTTTCTCCCGAGGACGCTTGAAGTCCTTGCAATGCGAAGCGATTGCCGCCTTTTGCGGCTGCATTCGGGTTATAGTCTTAACGCTTCCTATGTCGAGGACTTGCCAGCGAGGTTCGGTAGGATCATCCTTATGAGCATGAGCGACGATCACTACCTCGAAGGCCAGTTGCTGCTGGCCATGCCCGGCATCGGCGACCCCCGGTTCGAGCGGGCCGTTATTCTGTTGTGCCAGCATTCGCCCGAGGGTGCGATGGGCCTCATCATCAATCGCCCGTTCCAGCGCCTCTCCGTTGCGGAACTGCTCCAGCAGTTGGAGGTCGAACCCGGCGAGGAATACGACAACACGCTGGTCCACGCAGGCGGCCCGGTTGAGCCCTCCCGCGGCTTCGTCGTTCACAGCAACGAATATGAGCAGCCCTCAACGCTCAAGATCACCGATCAGATTTCGCTGACCGCCACGCTCGACATCCTGCGCGACATGGCCCAGCACCGCGGTCCGAAACGCTCTCTGGTGGCGCTGGGCTATGCGGGCTGGTCGCCCGGCCAGCTCGACAAGGAGCTGACCCGCCACGGCTGGCTGAGTTGCCCGGCATCAGAGGCCATCGTGTTCGATGCGCCCATGGACCAGAAGTGGTCCCGCGCCATGAGCTCCATCGGCATCGACGTGCGGATGCTCTCGGGCGAGGCCGGACACGCCTGACACCTGCCCATAAGGGTTGCCTGCCATCGGCGGCGCGTGTAGGTGCGGAGCTATGTCTAAGCTCATCACCAGTCCGTCCAATCCGCTCATCAAGAGCATCAATTCCCTGCACGAGAAGAAGTTCAGGGTGCGCGAAGGCCTGTTTCTGGCCGAGGGCATGCGCGTCGTCACCGAGGCGGTCGAGGCCGGCACCGCGCCAGCCTACCTGATCCACGGTCCCGACATGGAGGACCACCCGGTTCTCCAGCGGCTCATCGAGGCCACCGAAGCGGCGGAGGGTGAAGTCATCGAGACCAGCGCAGACGTGCTGCGCAAGCTCTCCCGCAAGGACAACCCGCAGAGCGTGCTCGGCGTCTTTGCCGAGAATCGCACCACGCTGGCTGACCTTGACCGCAACGCCTCCTACACATGGATCGTCTGCGAGAGCCTGAAGGACCCCGGCAATCTCGGCTCCATCCTGCGCACGGCAGATGCCGTCGGCGCGGGCGGCGTCATCCTGCTCGACAACAGCTGCGACCCCTACAGCGTTGAGGCCGTTCGCGCCTCCATGGGCGCGCTGTTCACCGTGCCGCTGGTGCAGGCCAAGTGGGAGGAGTTCCAGCCGTGGCTGCGCTCCGGCCCCGGCTTCCTCGTTGGCGCGTCGCTCAACACCGAGCACGACTATCAGGCGATCGAATACCCCGCCCCCACCTTCGTGTTCATGGGCAACGAGCAGTCCGGCCTGCCGGAAGCTTACGAGCAGGAATGCGACGCGCTGGTGAAAATCCCCATGCGCGGCAAGGCAGACAGCCTTAACGTTGCCATCGCAACTGCCGTCATCGTGTACGAAGTCCTGAACCAGACCCGCCGGAAGTAGGGCTTGGGATTTGAGGGGATTCTTTGCAGGGGACGCGCAGCCGGTGGCTGCGCCCCCTGCACCCCATTCATTATTCGGGCCGCGCACCTGACAAGCGTCGCGCACGTAGACCGCAAACGTCAGCACAATCAGAAAACAGAACAGCCCCGGCATCCTCGCCCCCTTTGCGTTGTTCTGGCCATTGCGTTGGCCTCAGTCACATCACGCAAACAGGAACGAGTACGCACCCCTTGTCTCATGGGGCGTTTCCAATGTCAATAGGTTTTTGACGATATCGCAACGGAACTGACCCACGCTCTGTCCGAACGATCAGGCACGGCCCGATAAGGAATGGGGGTGTGGGGGACAAGTCCCCCACAAAGTCAAAGCCCGTAGGGCACAGAGACGATCAGGAGTCGCCGCCTTCCCAGCGCACGAACAGCGCGGTCGGGATGAGGTTGCCGCGCTCTGACGACTCGCGGATGGCCATTTCGCCGAAGGTGACGCGCCCGCCAAGATCGCCGAGG
>JAEZBH010000096.1 GCA_023427285.1 Pseudomonadota bacterium | reverse complement strand
TGATGTCCTGCTTGCGCACACCCGCACGCTGGCGGTGGGTCAGCAGGATCGCACCGATCATGGCGACCAGCAGGATCAGACCTGCGGCCTGGAATACATAAACGTAATCCGTGTAGATCAGCGCGCCGAGCGCCTCGGTGTTGCTAAGCCCTTCCGGAACCGGAGCCCGGCGAGCCGCCTCTGCGGTATCCGCCATGGTCCAGGCCCCGCCGACAAGCACCAGCTCGATGAGCAGGATGCCCCCCACCAAGAGGCCGATCGGCAGATAGGCCGCAAAGCCTTTGCGCAACTCCTCGAAGTCGATGTCCAGCATCATGACGACGAAGAGGAACAACACCGCCACCGCGCCGACGTAAACGACGACGAGGATCATCGCCAGGAACTCTGCGCCCAGAAGGACGAACAGACCTGCCGCGTTGAAGAACGCCAAAATCAGCCAGAGCACCGAATGCACCGGGTTTTTGGCAGTGACCACCATCAGGCCGGATACGACCACAATGGCAGAGAACAGATAAAAGGCCAGCGCGTGAGCCACGAGCTTGAGGCCCCCTCTACTACGGTTCGTGGTAAGCCTGTCAGACCACGAACGCTGTTTCCGGTATCGTCCGCTCCTGGACAGGCTTTGGAAGCGGACCGACGATTACGTGACGCCCTGTTAACGGTAGGGAGCGTCCTGAGCAAGGTTCTGGGCGATTTCCCGTTCCCAACGGTCTCCGTTCGCGAGCAGGCGTTCCTTGGTATAGAACAACTCTTCGCGGGTTTCCGTTGAGAACTCGAAGTTCGGGCCCTCGACGATGGCGTCCACCGGGCAGGCTTCCTGACAGAAGCCGCAGTAGATGCACTTGGTCATGTCGATGTCGTACCGCGTGGTGCGGCGCGAGCCGTCCTCACGCGGTTCGGCCTCGATGGTAATAGCCTGCGCCGGGCAAATTGCTTCGCACAGCTTGCAGGCAATGCACCGTTCCTCGCCGTTCGGGTAACGACGCAACGCGTGCTCCCCACGAAAACGCGGGGAAAGCGGCCCCTTTTCGAAGGGATAGTTGATCGTCGCCTTCTCCTTGAACATGTACTTGAAGGTCAAGGCCATGCCCTTCACGAATTCCACGAGGAGAAGCTGTTTGGCGGCAAAAGCGAGAGACATCGTTATACTCCCGTCACTTCGGCAGGCTGTCGGTCAGGACCAGCGTGCCGCTGACAATCACGACCCACACGAGGCTGAGCGGCAGGAACACCTTCCAGCCCAGGCGCATCAGTTGGTCGTAGCGGTACCTCGGCACAGTCGCCTTCACCCACGCATACACGAAGAAGAAGAAGCAGATCTTGGCGATCAGCCACAGCCAACCCGGAACGACATACAGCGGCGCCCAATCGACCGGCGGCAGCCAGCCACCGAAGAACATGACCGAGGTCAGAGCGCACATCAGCAGGATGTTGGCGTACTCACCCAGGAAGAACAGCGCCATTGCCATGGACGAATATTCAACCTGATAACCTGCCACCAGTTCCGCTTCCGCTTCGGGAAGGTCGAACGGCGGACGGTTGGTTTCAGCCAGTGCCGAAATGAAGAAGATCACGGCCATCGGGAACAGCAGCGGGTGAACCACGTGCATGTTGATGAAGCCGAGCACCACGCCCTGCTGCGCCTTCACGATATCGTTCAGGTTCAGCGAACCGACCATCAGTAGAACGCAGACGATCACAAGACCGATGGAGACTTCATAAGACACCATCTGCGCTGCCGAGCGCAGACCGCCGAGGAACGGGTACTTCGAGTTCGAAGCCCAGCCCGACATGATGATGCCGTACACACCCAGCGATGAGATCGCGAACAGGTAGAGCACGCCGACGTTGATGTCCGCCAGCACCATCTCCGCCGAGAACGGGATCACGGCCCAGGCGATGAGCGCCAGGGTGAAGGTGATCATCGGCGCGATGATGAAGATCGCCTTGTTCGCGCCCGAGGGAACGATGGTTTCCTTCAGGAACAGCTTGAGGCCGTCCGCGAAGGATTGCAGCACGCCGAACGGACCCACAACGTTCGGGCCGCGACGCAGCTGCATCGCCGCCCAGACCTTGCGGTCAGCATAAACCGACATCGCCACTGCCAGCAGAAGCGGCAGTACGATCGCCAGAATCAAGAGAACGTAGGCGGTCAGATAACCGCCTACCGGGCCTAGCCACGTTTGCTGAAACCACTCAACCATGGGTGCCTGTCGCCTGCGTTTGTTCGCCCAGGATCTCGCTTACGCACTGAGCCATGGTCTGGCTCGCACGAGCGATCGGGTTGGTTTGATAGAAGTTGGAGATCGGCAGCGCAACCGGTCCGGACATAATACCGCCGGCAACGCCGAATTCGCCCCACGCCGCCGGAGCCACGCCCAGCGTGCCCAGATGCGGAGCGATCTCGACCATGCGATCGCGCAACTGCGCCAGAGAGTCGTAAGGCAGACGCTGGCCCAGCACGTCCGACAGGGCGCGCAGGATGGTCCAGTCCTCACGGGCGTCACCCGGCGGGAACACGGCGCGGCTGCCGCGCTGCACCCGGCCCTCGGTGTTCACCCAGGTGCCCGACTTCTCGGTATAAGCAGCGCCCGGCAGGATCACGTCCGCATTGCGAACGCCCTCGTCGCCGTGGGTGCCGATGTAAACGGTGAAGGTGTCAGCCAGGAAGCTGGTGTCGATCTCGTCAACGCCGGCCAGGAACACAGCCTTGATCCCGCCCGAGGCAACCTTTTCGCGGATGCCCTCGATGCCGCCTTCGGTGGTGAAGCCGATGTCGAGCGCGCCCACGCGGCCAGCCGCCGTATGCAGAACGTTAAAGCCGTTCCAGCCATCCTTCACGAGGCCGAACTTGTCTGCAACCGAACGGGCGGCGCTGAGAACAGCGCCGCTGTCGGCGCGGGACAGAGCGCCCATGCCGATGACGATCATCGGACGCTCGGCCTTCTTCAGAGCATCCGCCAGCGGATGCGCACCCGAGGCAATGCCCTTCAGGATCGACAGGTCATCGCCCAGCTGCTCGACCGGGTAGCCCAGCTCGGCAGCCGGACCCAGATTGAACGCCTTTGCGCCGAACTTGCGAACCGCCTTGCGGATGCGGGTGTTGACCAGCGGTGCCTCAACGCGCGGATTGGTGGCGATCTTCAGAATGAAGTCGGCAGTCTCGGCGCCCGAAATCAGGCTGTTGAACAGGTAGGACGAGCGCACCTTCGGATCGAGGGCCGCGCCCTCAAGGCGGCACTCGACGTTGGTCGAGCCCAGCTTTGCCAGCAGGTCCTTCAGGGCCACCAGCGATTCCACCTCGACCAGATCCCCGGCCAGAGCCGCGATCTGCTCGCCGCCAAGACCCGACAGGCCGCCCTTGATCGCCTCAAAGGCTTCCTGCCAGCTGGCTTCCACCAGCTTGCCGTTCACGCGAACCCACGGACGGTCCAGACGGCGACGGGTCAGACCATCGCAAGCGTAGCGGGACTTGTCCGAGATCCACTCCTCGTTCACGTCCTCGTTGATGCGCGGCAGAACGCGCATCACCTCGTTGGCGCGCGCATCGACGCGGATCGCCGAGCCGACCGCATCCATCACGTCGATGGATTCGGTCTTGGACAGCTCCCACGGACGCGCCGAAAAGGCATACGGCTTGGAGGTCAGAGCGCCGACCGGGCACAGGTCGATCACGTTGGCCGAAAGCTCGGAGGTCACAGCCTTCTCAAGGAAGGTGGTGATCTGCATGCTCTCGCCGCGGTAGATCGCGCCGATCTCCTCAACGCCTGCCACTTCCTCCGAGAAGCGCACGCAGCGGGTGCAGTGAATGCACCGGGTCATCTGCGTCTTGATGAGCGGGCCCATGTACTTTTCAGTCACGGCGCGCTTGTTCTCATCGTAACGGCTGTGGCCACGGCCGTAGGCCATGGCTTCGTCCTGCAGATCGCACTCGCCGCCCTGATCGCAAATCGGGCAGTCCAGCGGGTGGTTGATGAGGAGGAACTCCATCACCC
>JAEZBH010000342.1 GCA_023427285.1 Pseudomonadota bacterium | reverse complement strand
CGATGGAGGTCAGCGACACCGGGCTCGGCGGCGTCAAGGAGGCGATCGCCAACATCACCGGCCGTGGCGTTTTCGCGCGGCTGAAGTTCGAATCCGGCGTGCACCGCGTGCAGCGCGTGCCGGCAACCGAGGCGCAGGGGCGCATCCACACCTCCGCCGCCACCGTCGCCGTCCTGCCGGAGGCCGAGGAGGTGGACATCCACATCGACGAGAAGGATCTGCGCATCGACGTGTTCCGCTCCAGCGGCCCGGGCGGCCAGTCGGTGAACACCACGGACTCGGCGGTGCGCATCACCCACTTGCCCACCGGCCTCGTCGTCAGCCAGCAGGACGAGAAAAGCCAGCACAAGAACAAGGCCAAGGCGCTGAAAGTCTTGCGTGCCCGCCTCTACGAGCTGGAGCGCGAGAAGATCGACCGCGAACGGGCGGACAACCGCAAGTCGCAGGTGGGCTCGGGCGACCGTTCGGAGCGCATTCGCACCTACAACTTCCCGCAGGGGCGCGTGACCGATCACCGCATCAACCTGACGCTGCACAAGCTCGATCTGGTGCTGCAAGGCGATGGCCTTGAGGAACTGGTGCAGGCGCTGATCAATGAAGATCAGGCTGAAAAACTGGCGCAGCTGGATGACGCGAGCTGAGGTGCTCCGCGCGGGCGCGGCGCGGCTTGCCGACGCTGGCTTGTCTGATCCCCGGCTGGATGCCGAGGTGCTGCTGGCCCATGTGCTGGGCCTGCCGCGCCTTCAGATGCTCATCGACACGACCCGCGAGGTCGTGCCCGAGCAGGCGCAGGCGTTCGATGCGCTTGTGACGCGCCGCGCCACGGGTGAGCCGGTTGCCTACATCACGGGCTCGCGGGAGTTCTGGTCGCTTGAGTTTCAGGTGACGCCCGCCACGCTCATCCCCCGGCCGGACAGCGAGACGATGATCGAGGCCGTGCTGCGCGCCTTTCCTGAGGGGCGTGCGCTTCGGGTGCTGGACCTTGGCACGGGTTCGGGCTGCCTTTTGCTTTCGGTGCTGCACGAATTCCCCGACAGCTTTGGCGTTGGTGTTGATCGCTCTGCCGAGGCGGCGCTCGTTGCGGCAGGCAACGCGCAACGGCTTGGGCTTGGCGAGCGTTCCGCCTTTGTGGTGAGTGACTGGGCGACAGCCCTTTCGGGTCCATTCGATTGTATTTTGTCCAACCCGCCCTACATCGGGGAAGACGAGGTGCTATCGCCCGAAGTTGCGGACTTCGAGCCTCGCTCTGCGCTGTTTGCCGGAGACGCCGGGCTCGATGATTACCGGCGGATCATTCCCGAATTGGAACGGTTGCTGGCTCCAGGCGGAAAAGTGTTTCTGGAGATTGGTTACACCCAGGCCGAAGCGGTTGGTCAGATTGCCGCCAAGGCCGGCTTTTCCAGCCGTATCCATTATGATCTGGCGGGCCGTCCGCGCTGTATTGAGTGCTGGCAGGCTGAGAATTTTCTTGGAAACGGGCCGGGAAACGGTTAGACACGGAATTGGTAGGGTTGATGGTTTCCTCTGCCGCCTGATTTCCGAAAGCGACGGATTGTAAGGCTACGGCGCCCAGCGTGCGCCGACGTATGGGGCGATTGCCCTAAAGGGCAAATTATTTTGAGAACGGGTCAATGAGAAACGGACAAAGCGGTCGCCGTAGAGGACGTGGCGGTGGGAGTGGTGGTGGTCGCCCGCCACAGTCGGGCAGCCGCCCGATGGAATCGGGCAACCGCAACGACGCACGTATTCGCGGCAATGCTCAGCAGCTTCTGGAAAAGTACAAGTCGCTGGCACGGGACGCAACGTCTGGCGGTGACCGGATTCTTGCCGAGTACTACATGCAGCACGCCGATCACTATTATCGCGTGCTGGCCGAGTTCCGCTCCCGCTATGAGGACGCCCGTCCGCGGGATCGTGACGAGCGCGATCATGACGACATGGGCTACGACGACGAGACGCCGGAAGTCTCCGTGCCGCAGGGCTATTCCAAGCCGGTGATGCAGCAGCAGAACCTGAGCCTGGAGTCCGCGCCGGAAGCAGCGGAAGCCGCAGCTCCCGCAGCAGCGCCGTCGGCAGAACCTGTTCAGGAAGCTCCGTCGGCTGAAACCGACGAAGCGCCGGCTGAAGAGGAAAAGCCCCGTCGCCGTCGCGGCCGCCCCCGGAAGGTAAAGCCGGAGGACGGCGAGGCAGCAAGCCCGGCTGACGCGGCCTAACTTTCCTGGCCTGATTTTCGGGCCTGATCTTTCAAGCAAACGGCATGGCGATCCACAGGGTTGCCGTGCCGTTTTGCGTTTGGGACCTGTTTTCTGGGGTTCCTGGTTCTTCTGGCGCGCAGATGCCTGTTGCTTAACGGCAACAGTTTGGAATGGGTCGCATCTGTAACAAAACCGTCATCCAACTGTCGCTGAAGGTTCACACGCCGTCACTAGAGCGGGGGCTGCAACGCACCCAGAAGTGAGGGCAAACAATGATTACCATTAAGAATTCCCGTGCTGTGCTGCTGGCAAGCGCGCTCGTCGGGTCTCAGGCCTGGGCCGGTTCGGCGCTGGCTCAGGAATTCGCGGCTGAGCCCCAGCAGATGCAGGCGCAGCTTCAGGCGCTCCAGACGGAGATGGATGAGCTGAAGTCGCGGATCGCAAAGAGCGAAAAGGCCGTCAGCTGGAAGGGTGCGCCGCAGAACAGCGGCAATGGCTTCACCTTCAAGATCCGGGGCCGCATGCAGTATGATGCAGGCTTCATTTCTGACCCGGATCATCTGATGAGCGGCAAGGACGAGGGCTTCCAGAGCTACTTCCGCCGGGTTCGCCTTGGCGTTGAGGGCGCGATGCCCGGCGACTTCAAGTACAAGGCCGAAGTCGACTTCTCTGATCCGGACTCCATCGGTTATGGCGACGTGCTGCTGGAATACGCGCCGAAGGACTCGCCCTTCAGTGTCAAGCTCGGCAACATGGAGACCAACTACAGCCTGGAGCAGATGACCTCCTCGCGCTTCAGCTCCTTCATGGAGCGCGCCCAGATCACGGAAGCCTTCTACTCGGGCCGTCGCCTCGGCATCTCCGGCGGCTATGCCGAGGGTGATCTCAAGTTTGACGCCGGTGTCTTCAATACTGCTCTCACCGGTTCGCGCGGTCGCGATGAGTGGCTGTTCGGCGCCCGTCTCGTCTATGCCCCGGAGGTTGGCGAGGCTCAGCTGCACTTGGGTGCCACCTATCAGCACCGCGCGTTCAACTCAGATTCTCTCGGCAACCGTTACCGTGCCCGTCCGTTCGTCCGCTCCGGCTCGACCCGGTTCGTGGACACCGGCAACCTTGCCGGCAAGAGCGACGATATGCTCGGCGTTGAAGCCGCAGGCATCTTCGGTCCGCTGCACGCTGCTGCCGAATATCAGGTTCTGAAGGTCAACGGCATCTCGCCGACGGACAGCGTTCCGGCCGATGATATCGTCTCCGGCACCCGTCTGGCCAGCGATGCGAAGTTCAGCGGCGGCTATGTCGAGCTGGGCTATTTCCTGACCGGCGAGACTCGCGGCTACAAGAGCGGCGGCTTCGATCGCACCAAGGTGTTGAACCCGATCAACAAGGGCGGTGCGGGTGCATGGCAGGTCAATGCCCGCATCGATTATCTTGATCTGGGCGATGACGTCAGCGCCGGAGACGTTGCCCAGTTCGTCAACGGCGGCACGCAGACCGGTTACGGTCTCAGCCTGATCTGGCTGCCGGTCGATCATGTGAAGTTTGCGGCTCAGTACACCTACGTTGATGTCACCGACATCAGCCGGGGCGAAGGCGGTCGGGGTATCGGCGGGCGCATCGGCTCGGCCGGGGCCGATGCCAGCGCCAATGCCCACGTGCTTGGCCTGCGCGCCCAGATCGACTGGTAAGCGCACGAAACTCACAACAACCCTGTTGTTAAACTCGCGGGCGGAAGGGGGCACCTTTCCGTCCGCTTTCTTGCGCAGCCAAAGCTCGACAGAGCACGATTGGCCTTTCCATCTGCCGCCAGATTCGCAATCATCCAGGGACCGAAAACAATTTCGCGTTCAATTCGTTAAACTTGTGTGGAGTTGAGATTCAACGGGAGGAGACCGGTTATGACTATTGCAGCCATTCTGGCGGCCAAGGGCAGTGAAGTCGTCATGGTGTCTGACACTATGGTCATCAAGGATGTGATCGCCTTGTTGCACGTTCGCAGCAATGGCGCGGTTCTGGTGACAGATGACGCAGCCGACGTCGTTGGTGTCCTGTCCGAGCGCGACATCGTTCACGGATTGGCTGAAGTCGGCCCCGGCATACTGGAGCAGACGGCCCGATCGCTCATGACGTCCCCCGTTGTCACCTGCCGCCCGACGGATTCGGTTCCGGAGGTCATGACCCTGATTACCCACCGCAGAATTCGCCATGTTCCCGTGGTTCAGGATGGTGAACTGCTGGGAATCGTCTCGATTGGCGATCTCGTGAAGCGCCGGATCGAGGAGGTTGAGCGGGAAGCGGACGCGCTGAAGTCCTATATCGCGACCAGCTGAGCGCCGGAAAGGTGGGCATATCGGCCCTTCAGGGCCATATGCACCACGCCCGTTATAAAAAATGACGTGGTTAACCGACTGTAAAAACGCGTTAATTTCGAAAATGACCGGCCAAATCGCACGAAATGCCAAAAAGGCGTTTGACAAGGGGAGGGGGATCTCCATATAAGCCCCCCACACAACGCGGACGGCGCGGCGGAAACGAAGCGGCGGACGGGTTGAAATTGCTTCTGGGGTTCCTACCTTAGAAGCCTTGCTCTTTCTCATTGTTGGTTTTTGGAAGGGACATGTGGGCGGCGATGCTCACGGTTCGAGGGAAGTCACCCAACGAACACGTGAATTTTCGCACTCTTACATGTCGCTAATTAAACAGTGACGTGCAGGAATGCTCTTTAATCCGGCTGTCATGCTTGAGCTTTTGCTTGGGTGTGGTGGTTAGGACGTTAACTTGAGAGTTTGATCCTGGCTCAGAACGAACGCTGGCGGAATGCCTAACACATGCAAGTCGAACGAGGTCTTCGGACCTAGTGGCGCACGGGTGAGTAACGCGTGGGAATCT
>JAEZBH010000039.1 GCA_023427285.1 Pseudomonadota bacterium | reverse complement strand
CCGTTCAGCAGCGAGTGCTTGGGACCAACTGCGCCGGGATCGCCGAACAGCTGATACTTGAGGCTGAGCAGGATACGGACTTCAGTAATCGTGCCCGGCCCATAGGCGGCTTAGATCGGCGCGTAGCTGGAAATATTTCCGATGTAGAGGTTGCCGGTATCGGGGTTGGGCGAGGGGTCTGCCGCAGCCACCTGAATGGCTGGAGCCTGTGCAATGTCTGTGGTCTGATCAGAGTCTTGGGAGGCCTGCATTGGCAGCGCAGGCGTGGCGGGAGCGGGCAGGGAGAAGGCGAGACCCGGCGTGTCCTGCCCGACAAGGGCAAGCAGCGCCGAGGAAGACGGCGTCTGCCCTTCCGGCAGCGCCAGCCTATAGCCCGCTTGCGCAAAGCCGCCTTGAGGGACGGCGCGGCTGGCATCGCTTTCAGGCGCGCGCACCAATTCGACCGGCAGGTTGCGGCTGCCGATGGTCAGCATTCCAGCAATACGGTCTGGAAAATGCAGGGTTTTCGGCTGCCCCTCAGTGTTCAGCAGGGTGACTTCAACCCAAAGCGTGCCGTCTGCGCCTTGTGGCTGAACTTGGCTTATGAGCAGCCGCGCTTCAGCTGCAAATGCTGTCAGCGCAACGGTGGCCAGAGACGTGGCTGAAAAAACGGCTGCCGCCGCAAGAGTGCTCCACATGCGTCGGGTGGCCATTCATTCATCCTTCTCTACGCGAAGTCACGCTGCCTGATGTCACGATATATGCGCAAAGCCGAGCGTTGCCATGCTCGTTAATTGTTTCCGATTTGAAATCTTACCGTCCTGTTCAATCAACTTGTCGTAGCACACTTGGCAGGTCCATAGATGCCTGTTAGGAGCCCATGAACGCTTAGTCACCTTGCGCTAGTAATAGGCGCTCAGTGCGGTGTGCTGCTTTTGTGTTGAGTGCAGCAGTAGTTGCGATTGCGTTTGATGGTTGATTCATCTGATCCATACTGAGGGGATCGGGCGAAGGTTATCCCAGGCAGGCTAAAGGAATGCTGTTCGAGCGAACGCATTCCATCGTGTGGTTGTCTTCGCCAGTAGTGTTGTCAGGTTTTACGATGCGAAAACTGGTTACCCGAGTTCAAATTGCCTGCCTGATGGCTGTTTCCCTGGCAGGAGCGTCTTCGGTCACCATGGCCAAGGTCGCCATGGCTGGCGACGTAAAGTCGAATGAAACCGCACACGTTGAGGCTGCGACCGGCAGCAACGTGGTTGCCGTTATCAACGAAGATAACAACAGCAGCATTTTTGCCCGGATTCTTGAGCAATCGGGAATGGCTGGCATTCTTGCGGGCAAAGGGCCCTTTACGGTGTTCATGCCGACCGATGCGGCCTTCGCCACTCTGAAGCCGGAGACGATCGAGCGCCTGTTCGAGCCGCACAACAAGCGGAAGCTGGCGGCGCTGGTGTCGGCCCATGTGCTGCCGGGGCGAATCTCCTCGGCCCAGGGGAACGGGAATCCGCAACTTGGCTTCGCCTTGGGCGGGGGCGGGGTGACCTACATGCCGGGCCGGTCTGAGCGCATCAACAACGCGCCTCTGGTTCGCAAGGACATTCAGGCCACCAACGGCGTCGTGCATGTCGTGGGCGCGCCACTGGAGCAGCCGATTGTGGTCAGCATCCTGAATGATACCGTGACGGGCGGCGTCTTGTCGGGTCAGCGGTAAGCGCAGATTATTCTTCAGGTCTGGGCGCCGGTCAGGCTGGGTCTGGCCGGCGTGTCTGTTTTCGGGCTGTACTGCCGGCCATTGCCGAAACGGTTGCGGCACCATATCTGCATGGCATGGAACGTCCCATTCTCCCTCCGGCTCTTGCCGATATCGAAGCGATCGCCCGTGAGGCGCTCGAACGCTTGCCTGAGCCGTTTGCCGGGTGGCTGACGGATGTTGTCCTGCGCGTGGAAGATTTCCCCGATGAGGAGGTCATGGACGCGATGGGGCTGGAGACGCCCTTTGACATTCTGGGCCTCTATCAGGGCTATCCCGTAGGCGAGAAGTCGGTCAGCCACTCCGGCGCGCTGCCGGACATCATCTTCCTCTACCGCCGCCCCATGCTCGACTACTGGGCCGAGACCGGCGAGTCGCTGGAAGACATCGTGGTTCATGTGCTGGTGCATGAGGCCGGGCACCACTTCGGCCTGTCTGACGAGGACATGGAGCGCATCGAGGCGTCGGTGGAGTAAGGTAAGGGCGGGCGTTACCCGCCCAAAACCTCGTCCACGAACGCGGGCACCAGTTGCGAGGCGGGGCCGTGGCGGGTCTCATGGAACATGCGGCTCCCCTCTGACGGGTCGAGGTTCAGCTCCAGCGTGTGGGCGCGGCCCATGTGGCGCACCATCGCGACGAACCCGGCAGCAGGGTACACATTGCCCGAGGTGCCGATGGAGACGAACAGATCGCAGCCGGAGAGCGCCTGGTCGATACGGTCCATCTCGTAGGGCATCTCGCCGAACCACACGATGTCCGGCCGCAGCCGCCCTTCGCGGGAGCAATGCGGGCAACGGCTCTCCTCGTTCATGTCGTCCAGCCAGACGGCGCGGTTGTCGCAGCCAAGGCACCAGGCTTTGCGCAGCTCGCCGTGCATGTGCAGCACGTTCTTCGAGCCCGCGCGCTCGTGCAGGTCATCAACGTTCTGTGTGACGATGAGCAGCTTGCCGTCGAACGCCTCTTCCAGCCGGGCCAGCGCCTTATGGGCGGGATTCGGCTCCACGGTATCCAGAACGGCGCGGCGCATATTGTAAAACTCATGCACCAGTTCGGGATTGCGGGCGTAGGCTTCGGGCGTTGCCACGTCCTCGATCCGGTGGCCCTCCCACAGGCCATCTGCGCCGCGAAAGGTCTGAATGCCCGACTCCGCCGAGATGCCCGCGCCGGTCAGGATGACGATCGATCTGTACTTTGCCATGCGCTCCTTTTAACCCTGCGCGTCAAAGGCTTCAAACAGGAGATCGGGCATGGTGGTGAGGATTGGTCTGATTGGCGCAGCGGGCCGCATGGGCGCGGCGCTGGCCGAGGCGGTGCAGGCGCAGGACGGCGCGGTGCTCAGCGGTGCCATCGAGCGGCCCGGCCACCCGCAGGTGGGCCAGCCCATCCTGCCGGGCTCCAACGTGCTGATTCGCGACGACGCTGCCGCTGTGGCCGGCGAATGCGATGTGCTGATCGATTTCTCCGCGCCGGTGGCGCTGGCGTCGTCCATTGCGCTGGGCAAGCCGCTGGTGGTGGGCACCACCGGCCTGGAGGCCAGTCATCACGCCGCCATCGATACGGCAGCCAAGGTGCAGCCGGTGCTCCAGTCCGCCAACATGAGCCTTGGCGTCAACCTGCTGGCGGCGCTGGTCAAGCAAGCTGCCGCGCGCCTCGGCGATGATTGGGACATCGAAATCCTTGAAATGCACCACCGTCACAAGGTGGACGCTCCCTCCGGCACCGCCCTGCTGCTGGGCCGTGCTGCTGCCGATGGA
>JAEZBH010000540.1 GCA_023427285.1 Pseudomonadota bacterium | reverse complement strand
TCGTGACACTTTGCCAGATTTTTATTCGGTGGAGGCGGGCGGGGCGCTTGGGCGATGCCGGGAACGGTGGCGCTGCCATGGCGGGCGTGTGGGCGTGCTTGAAGTGGCTGGAAATCGTGGCGCTTGACTCTGACATCATGTGAAGGTGGATGGTGGAGCCATTCAGAGCGTATCGGATTGAGGAGCAGGCAATGGCCAAGGTGGAAACGGGCGGCATGGTGAGCGGGTACGGCGGCGCGGCGGAAATGCCGGGTGCGCCGGGTGCGGCTTCGGTGCGCCTTTCCATCGAGGGCATGACCTGCGGCGGCTGCGCCCGGAAGGTGGAGCGCACGCTGCGGGACGTGCCGGGCGTGGCGGACGTTGCGGTCGATCTGGCGGAAAAGAGCGCAACCGTACATGGCGGTGAGGCGGAGGCGCTGGTGGCGGCGGTGGCGGGCCTTGGCTACCGGGTGGCGGTTGCGGACGCTCCGCTGGAGGTTGAATCGGTTGAATTTGGGCCGGTCGAGGTTGAGGCGCCGGTTCAGGCTGCGGCTGTTGCGGCGGGCGCCGTGCGGTCTGTCCATCTGGAAGTGGAGGGCATGACCTGCGCGTCGTGCGTTGGCCGGGTGGAGCGGGCCTTGCTGGCGGTGCCGGGCGTGACGCACGCCTCGGTGAACCTTGCGGCGGAAACCGCGCAGGTGACGGCTCGCGCTGACGTTGCGGCGGAGGCGCTGGTGGCGGCGGTTGTTGACGCCGGATACCGGGCGCGCGTTGCCTCAGCGGTTGAAGATGTGGTGCAGGCGGAAAACGCACGCGATGCGGCCCGTCAGGCCGCCGTGCGGCGGGAAGGTTGGCACACCGCGCTGGCGCTGCTGCTGGCCGCGCCGATGGTGCTGCCTATGCTGCTGATGCCGCTGGGTGTTCACTGGATGCCGAATGGCTGGGTCCAGCTGGTGCTGGCCAGCCTCGTGCAGTTCTGGCTGGGGGCGCGGTTCTACCGGGCGGGCTGGAAGGCGGTGCGGGCCGGCACCGGCAACATGGATTTGCTGGTGGCCATCGGCACCACGGCGGCGTGGGCGCTGAGCGTTTATCACCTGCTGCGCGACGGCGCACACGCGCATCTCTACTTCGAGGCCTCGGCCATGGTGGTGGCGCTGGTGCTGCTTGGCAAATGGCTGGAAGGCCGGGCGAAGCGGCAGGCAGGCGCGGCCATTCGGGCGCTGGCCGCACTGCGGCCCGCAACGGCGCGGGTGCTGGGGGCCGATGGCCGGGTGACAGACCTGCCGGTGGCCGAAGTGCAGACGGGTGCTCTGGTGGAGGTGCGCCCCGGCGAGCGCTTCCCGGTCGATGGCGTTGTTATGGAGGGGCATACTTCAGCGGATGAAAGCCTGCTGACCGGCGAGAGCCTGCCGGTGGACAAGCCGCTTGGGGCGAAGGTGGCGGGCGGGGCGATCAACGGCGAGGGCCGGGTGATTGTGCAGGTGACGGCGACGGGCGGGCAGACCCTGCTCTCCCGCGTGGTGCGGCTGGTGGAGGAAGCTCAAGGGGCCAAGGCTCCCGTTCAGCGCATGGTGGACCGCGTGAGCGCCATCTTCGTGCCGGTGGTGCTTTTGGCGGCGGCAGCAACGCTGATCGGCTGGCTGATTGCGGGCAGCACACCGGAGGCGGCGGTGTTGAATGCAGTCGCCGTGCTGGTGATCGCCTGCCCGTGCGCGCTGGGCCTTGCCACACCCGCGGCGGTGATGGTGGGCACGGGCCGGGCGGCAAGAGCGGGCGTGCTCATCAAGGACGCCGAAGCGCTGGAAGTGGCGCACCGGGTGGACACGGTGCTGTTCGACAAGACCGGCACGCTGACCGAAGGCAAGCCCGCGCTGGTGGCGCTGATTGCAGCGGACGGCGCGAGCGAGGCCGACGTGTTGCGGCTGGCGGGCAGCATCCAGCGCGGCAGCGAACACCCGCTGGCTCGCGCCGTGGTGACGGCGGCGGAGGAACGCGGGGCTGTCGCCGCAAAGGCCGAAGCCGTGCGCGCTCTGGTGGGGCGGGGCGTTGCGGGCACGGTTGACGGGCGCAAGCTCTGCCTCGGCAACCAGCGACTGATGACGGAGGAGGGCATCGACACCGCGCCGCTGGCGGCGCAGGCTGCACGGCTTGAAGGCGAAGGGCGCACGGTCTCGTGGTTGGCAGAAGTGGGGGCAAGCCCCCGCCTGCTCGGGCTGTTCGCCTTTGGCGATGCGCTGAAGCCGACCGCCTTCGAGGCGGTGGCGGCGCTGAAGCGGGCAGGCATTCGCACCGTGCTCTTGACCGGCGATTCCAAAGGCGCGGGCGAGGCGGCAGGACGTGCGCTGGGGCTGGACGAGGTGATTGCGGGCGTGCTGCCAGAGGGCAAGGCCGAGGTGGTGGCCCGCCTGCGCGCTGAGGGGCGCATCGTTGCCATGATCGGCGATGGCATCAACGATGCTCCGGCGCTGGCGGCAGCGCAGGTGGGCGTTGCCATGGGGTCGGGCACGGATGTTGCCATGGAGGCCGCGGGCATCACCCTCATGCGCGGCGACCCGCGCCTGATGGCCGATGCGCTCGATATCTCGCGGCGCACCTACGGCAAGATCCGCCAGGGGCTGTTCTGGGCGTTCATCTACAACATCGTTGGCATTCCGCTGGCGGCCATCGGCCTGCTCAGCCCGGTGATCGCCGGCGCGGCCATGGCGCTCTCCAGCGTCAGCGTGATGACGAACGCGCTCACGCTGCGCGGGTGGAAGCCTAAGGCAAGTGTTGGGAATTAAGAGGTTTTGAAGGGGGACTTGTCCCCCTTCACCCCCATTTGCTTTTCGGGCCGCGCGCGGGATGAAGGGCGGGTCCGTTTGAAAAAGGATGGGGGATTGAAAGGGGGTTGAGACCCCCTTTCGGAGAAAAGAAGGCGAGGACAGGCACTCATGAACATCGGCCAGGCATCGAAGGCATCGGGCGTGTCTCAGCGGATGATCCGCCATTATGAGGAGATCGGTTTGATCCCCAAGGCGGCGCGGCGGGAGTCCGGCTATCGGGATTACAGCGAGGCGGACATACACCGGCTGACGTTCATTCGCCGGGCGCGGGATCTGGGCTTTTCCATTGAGGAGATCGGGCAGTTGCTGGCGCTGTGGCAGGACACGGGCCGGGCGAGCGCCGATGTTAAGGCGCTGGCGCTGGCGCGTGCCGAGGAGCTGCACCGCAAGGCCGAGGCGCTGGAGGCGATGCGGCGCACGCTCTTGCATCTGGCCTCTCACTGTCAGGGCAACAACCGGCCCGACTGCCCCATTCTGGAAGACCTTGCAGGCGGCTGCTGCGAAACGGCGTAAGGCGGCGCGGAACGGGGTCGGTCAGCTTACGGCCTTGCGCAGCGCGTCGTTCAGGCGTTTTTGCCAGCCGGGTCCGGTGGCGCGGAACGTCTCCACGATGTCCCGATCCAGCCGGAGCGTAACCTGAACTTTGGTGGGCGCTTTTTGAGGGCCACGCGTGCGGCGATAAATCTTTACGGCTTCTTCAACCGGGACGCCGCCGGTTTTGACGCTGCGTTCAAAATCTTCGCGAGTCCATTCGGGATTTTCGTCATCGATCAGAGGCTCATTGGAGATCCGTGGTTCGCTGGACATAGCGCCTCAACTCCTTTGCGTGCGCCCGGCGCAGGCTGATCGCCCGGATGACGCCATTACGCTCTGTAAAAACAAGGCAGTACACCATGTTGTCGATGAGGCCGAAGGCGCGAAGCCGGGTTTCGCCGTAAGCCTGTCGATCATCCTCTGTCATTTCCAGCACGTGCATATCTGTGGCACGCGCAAGGGAG
>JAEZBH010000520.1 GCA_023427285.1 Pseudomonadota bacterium | reverse complement strand
GGCGTGCACCCGAGCCCGGCAGGCAAGGGCTACTGCCGCACGCCGGGCATCTTCTCGCCTGAGCAGGTGGCGGCGTGGAAGAAGGTGACGGATGCCGTTCACGCCGAAGGCGGACGCATGGTGGCGCAGCTGATGCACGTTGGCCGCATCGCCGCCCGCGCGAACAAGGATCCTGACGCAGAGACGGTTGCGCCATCAGCCATTCGGGCCAACGCCAAGCTGTTCACCGAAGACGGAATGATGGAGGTGGAAGAGCCGCGTGCGCTGGAAACCCATGAGGTGGCTGGCGTCATTCAGGAATATGCGCAGGCTGCCCGCAATGCTCTGGCCGCTGGCTTCGATGGCGTTGAGCTGCACTGCACCAGCGGCTACCTGCCCGCGCAGTTTCTCTCGACCGGCACCAACAAGCGCACTGACCAGTACGGCGGCAGCGTCGAGAACCGCATTCGCTTCGTGGTTGAGACGATCGAGGCATTGACGGCGGTGGTCGGTGCGGGCCGCGTGGGCTTCCGCATTTGCCCCGGCAATCCGTTCAACGATCTCTCCGACGAAAACCCGACCGAGACCTACAGCGCGCTGCTGAAGGCGCTGGACGGCAACGGTCTGGCCTATCTGCACCTCATCAACGTGCCGGGTCTGGGCGTGGACAGCCTTGGCGTGGCGAAAGCCAACTGGACTGGCCCGCTCATTCTGAACGAAAGCTTCACGTTCGAGACCGGGCAAGCCGCAGTGGCAAGCGGCACGGCGGATGCCGTGTCCTATGGCCGTGCGTTCATCGCCAATCCGGATCTGGTGGAGCGTTTCCGCGAGGGCGCGCCGCTGGCCGAATTCAATATCAAGACCATGTACACGCCGGGGCCGGAAGGGTTCATCGATTACCCGACGCGCCATGGTGCAAACGCCTGAACAGACAACAGTTCCGGCTGATTTGGACGCGGGAGGGCAGGCGCTGCTCTCCCGCGTTTTTTATTGGACCTGCACCCCGTGAGGGTGGCTGCGCGGCAAGCAAATAGTTCGTATCTATTAATGTTAAGCGGCGGTTCATTCGGGGCCGACAATGGTTCTGTTAAGGCTCAGATGGGGGTTTGCATGAAAAAGGTTATCCGTGCGGCGGCCAGGGTTTCAGTTCTTGGCGTTTCAGTTCTTGGCATGGCTGCGCCTGCGGCGGCCACAGATGGGGCTGGGCTGACGATTTACAACGGCGGCTACGCCATGGTGCGGGAAGCCCGCCCGCTGGCGCTGCCGCAAGGGGTGGGCGAGGTCGTGATCCCCGACCTGCCGCGTGAAACCCGGCCTGAGACGGTGCTGGTGCGTGCCGACGGCATGACCGTGCTGGAGAGCAGCTTCCTGCCCGGCGAGCTGACGCCGCATGGGCTGTACGGCCAGTATGTGGGCAAGACCGTCACGCTGGTGCGGGTGAACCCGGCTACGGGCGCGCAAACGCAGGAGCCGGTTGAACTGCTGGCCGTGAACGACGGGCTGATGGTGCGCAGCAACGGCAGAATCGAGAGGGTGCAACCGGACGGCACGTTCACGCGCGTGGTGCTGGACAGTGCGCCGGCAGGGCTGGCGGCGGTGCCGACGCTGGCCTTGACGGTGAACAGCCGGACAGGCGGCACGAAGCCGGTGAACCTGTCTTACCTGACGGGCGGCCTCGGCTGGCAGGCGGATTACGTGGGCTCGTACGATGAGGCGCGGGGGCTCCTGATGCTGCAAGGCTGGGCGACGCTGCGCAACGACACGAACACGGATTTCCGGGGCAGCCGCGTGCAGCTGATGGCGGGGAACGTGAACGCGGAGCAGCGCTATGATCGACCGGTCATGGCGATGGCAAAGGCGCAGGCGGCTCCGGTGATGGCAGAGGCTGCCGGGCCGGATCGCGAGAGCATGGGCGACTTTCAGCTCTACACCCTGCCGCAGCCGGTGACGCTGCTGCGCAACCAGACCCGGCAGGTGAGCCTTGTGGCCGCGCAGGCGGTGAAGGCGGAGCGCAGCTATCGCTTCGAGCTGTGGGGGCCGCAGTCATACGAGCAGGCGCGCAACGTGGACATTCGCGTCGCCTTCAAGAATGCCAAGGCCAACGGGCTTGGCGAGCCGCTGCCCGCAGGCACGGTGCGGCTCTACGGGCAGGACCGGCGCGGCAACAGCCAGTTCATCGGCGAGGATCGGGTGCCGCACACGCCCGAAGGCGGGGATGTGGAGCTGACGCTGGGCCGCGCGTTTGACGTGACGGTAAAGCCGACACAGACAGACCGGAAGGTGCTCAACCGCGCGGACGGGCCGCCGCTGGTGGAGTGGGCCATGTCCTACGAGCTGAAGAACGCCAAGGATCAGGTCGTGACGGTTGACCTGCGCCAGCATGGCCTGTCGGGCGAGTGGCAGGTGCTGGAGGAAAGCCGCAAGCACGAGCGTTTGGACTCGGATACCATCGGCTGGAAGGTGCCGGTTCCGGCCAAGGGGGCGACGACGGTAACTGTGAAGGTGCGCCAGCGCGGGTGACAGAAGGGCGGATTTCCGGGCCTTCTCATGGGTATGGACAAAAAATTCGCGTTTTGAGGCGCTGAAGTTAATCATTCTACTTGCATCCCACCGCGGTTTGGGGCAATAACCGCGCCACCCAAGGCGGCGGCTTCCTGACGGGGAATAGCTCAGCCTGGTAGAGCACTGTGTTCGGGACGCAGGGGCCGGAGGTTCGAATCCTCTTTCCCCGACCAAAACGGTGAGGCTGCCGACCTTGAGGACAAGACAGGCGGTCAGCGCAAGCTGGCCGCCTGTTTTCGTTTTGGCGGCTTGTGTCTGCTACGCCTTGGCGGCTCTGCCCCTCTCATTTTCTGATTCTTTTGCTGATTCTGCAAAGACCGGCACGCGACTCGGTCGTTCCTCTGCTGTGTGGCCCTACCTGTTTTGCCGAATGCACGTTCAGTTTTTGTTGCAGTGCAACATGGATCGGGGCATGCTGAAACCGTCTCGAAAAGAAGAGTCGCTTCATGGAATCCTCCCGCACCATGACCAATGGCACATCCTTTCTCGATCTGAAGGCCACCCACAATCCGCACCGCTGGTATCTGCCGGTCGAAGCGCACCTGTGCGTCGGCATACCGGGTCGCCAGTTTCTTTACGGCGGCGCGGGCCTTGCCGCTTCCCTGCGGGCGATGGAGGGCACCACGGGCCGTCCAACGATCTGGGCGACGGCGCAGTATCTGGATTATGCCCGCCCCGGCTCCATCGTTGATCTGGACGTGCTGGTGCCGGTGAGCGGGCGCTACACGACGCAGGCCCGCGTGGTGGGCCATGTGCGCGACAAGGAGATCCTGACGGTCAACGCCGCGCTTGGCGAGCGGCCCAGCACCCTGTCGGAGCAGTGGGTTCAGGCGCCCTCCGTGCCCGCGCCGGAAGACAGC
>JAEZBH010000476.1 GCA_023427285.1 Pseudomonadota bacterium | reverse complement strand
CACGCTGGGCGCTGACAAGCTGCTGGGCGGGCGCGGCTTCGGCGAGCCGATCCGCCTGATGGTGGACCTTGAGGCAGACGCCCAGATCGTCACCATGCTGCCCGCCCAAGCGGGGGCAAAATACTTCGTTGCCTCCAGCGATGGCCGGGGCTTTGTCGTCTCGCCCGAAAACGTGCTGGCAGAGAAGCGCACTGGCCGTCAGGTCATGCGCCCGAAGGACAAGGCCAAGCTGGTGGTGTTCCGCCCGGTTGAGGGCGATCACGTCGCCGTCATCGGCGAGAACCGCAAGCTGCTGATCTTCCCGTTGGAGCAGGTGCCCGAACTGGCCTCCGGTCAGGGCGTCACCCTCCAGAAGTACAAGGACGGCGGCCTGTCGGACGTCACCCTGTTCACGCTGGCAGAGGGCCTGTCCTGGCCCATGGGCGGCTCGACGGGCCGCACCCGCACCGAGACCAACCTTGCCGACTGGGTGGGCACCCGCGCCCAAGCCGGTCGCCTCCCGCCAATGGGCTTCCCGAAGAGCAACCGCTTCGACGGGTAAAGCTTCTCACACCTGAAAACACGAAAGCCCCGGTTCAACGCCGGGGCTTTTGTTTTGGTTCTGGCCGAGCCGATCTACCCCCTGCGATCAGAGGGCTACTTTTTCCTCCGAGCATCCCGCTCCACAACTTCAATCAGTTGCTCCGTCCTGCCTGCAAGACCATCGACGCGGTCGGCGAGCCCATCGATCCGCTCGGAGAGAGCCGAGATGTTTTGTGAATTCTCCTCCGAAAGAGCTGCGGTCCGGTCCAGCCTTGCAGTAATATCCGCCAGCTTGCGATCAGTCTGCACTGAAACGGCCACGACATCGTCCAATTGCTTCTGCTGCACCCTTACATGCTCTGCATTCTGGTTGGAGTAACTGAGGAACGCAAAGATCAGGCTGAGCGACACCGAAAATCCGCCCGCGATCGTTCCAATCACCATCCATGTTGTCGGCAACACTTCGACCTTGGCGGACAACCCCTTCACCTCGGCCAAAAGATCGGCAATGCTGGCTTTCAATTCAGAGCGAACGCCGTCGACCTTAACGTCAACATATTCCTTGGCGGAGATCACTCCGCCGCCCCCTCCGCTGGCCTGCTCCGCCGCCATTGTGTGCTGTGCCTTCCTCTCTACGCGTTGCCGGTCGGGCAGTCTTTCCAAAGCACCAGCCATGCAAACGTTCCGCCCTTTTGTCGGGTCTTGTCATCTACAGTTGAATTTTAGTCCATTTCCAGAGTGCAGACCATGATCTCATGGTCGAATATGGATCTGGCCCAAACGAGAAAGCCCCGGCAGTGACACCGGGGCTTTTACGTTCAGCCAAAACCAACAATCGAACGTATCAGTCGTCCGTCGGGTTGGTCTTGAGATAGGCAATCAGGTTGGCCCGATCTTCCGCTCTGGGCACGCGGAACATCATGGTCCCGCCCTTCACCACCGCGGTCGGGTTGGCAAGGTAAGCATCCAGCGTTTTCTCATCCCAGGTCAGGCCGGAAGCGGCCATGGCCTTGCTGTACTTGAACTTCTGCTGTCCTGCCTTCTTGCCGAACACGCCCGCCAGCGTCGGGCCTGCCCTGTTCTCGCCCGGCGTCAGGGAATGGCAGGTGGTGCAGCGTTTGAACACCTTGGCCCCGGCAACGGCATCGCCCTCGCCGCTGGCAGACGATGCCAAGGCAGGGGTCGCAAACGCGGCAGCCATGACCGCCAGGGTGCCAATCAGGGAAATACGGGTCCGCACAGCAGCGCCTCCTTGCTTACTCCGCAACAGGCTTCACACCGCCTGTGCATCTGTTCTTTTGATGCATCAGCCTAACGAAACCGCGCGCGCCCGCCAAGTCGTGGTATTTCACTTCGGCACGGTTCAACTGGTCCCGTGCAGCATCCGGCGGCCAAACTGGCCTGCCAACCAGGCGGAGGACGATATGTCGGGGGGAGCAAGGCAGATCTGGGCCGCAAAAGTTCGGGCCCGCTTTCCGTCCTGTCCCGGCTATTACCGGGACGAGATCGCCGAGCGGCTGGCCGCCCGCACCGTGCTGCCGGGCCTTGAGCGGCAGGCTGTCGAGGAAATGGCCCGTTCGGTTATTCGCCATCAACTGACGGATTATGACGCGCTGCTGGCCCGGCACACCCTCAGCCGCGAGGAAGTCCGCCAGATCGTCGAGCCGGAAGTGGAAGACTGGTTTGCCGAATGGGAAGATCGTGCGCGCCCGGAGTGATCAGGCGTTGCGCCCCTCACGCATCAACACGGCTGCTCTGCAGCGAGACCATGCTGTGCTCCAGCAGTTGCCGGGCCTCGGGCGTCAGCCTCTGATCGGCCAGATAGCTGATGACCAGCGTCTCCAGCATCATGCCCTGACGGCAGGTGTCGATGAACGCATGCACCAGATCCATGGGCACCTCGGTTGAGGTCTCCAGCGCGTTGGCCAGCCTGCGGCAACCGTGAATCATGGTGCAGTGCCCGGTGCGCACGGCATCGAGCAAGGAATGGGCAATCGGCGGCACATTCTCGCCCAAGAGCCGGTCTTCCAGCCACATCTCCTCATTGCGGGCGTGCGGGATCAGCGTGGTATCCAGAAGGTCCCGCAGCCGGATCGCCAGCTGCACGGAGCTTTCCGTGCCGCTGAGCAAGGCAGAGCAAATCTGGTCCATCTGGCTATGGTCAGCCATCAGACGCATCAGGTCCAACTCGCTGATGACGTGCCATTTCCTGCCGGTTCTACGAACCGATAACCTGCCCGCGTCACTCATGATCATGCCTGTTCACAATAAAATGCATGTGAGGTCGGCATAATCCGCCCCATTCTGTTTTGCATATCATCGCAACCGTAAACGTTCCGTCATTGATCCTAATCAAAGACGACGATGTTTCTGCTTTCTAGTCTGAAGGCGTCTGTCCCGACAAAAAGCAGCCCACGGCGCGGTTTCCAGGCCCCCAAGGTCCATCAGCTCAAGGAAACCCCGCCGTGGCCGGGAATGGGCTCTGAGAGCGACTTTCGAGCAAAACGCATGTTTTGTGGTTAAGAAAGCGCGACCAACAAAAGGTTTAGAGCGGGCGACCTGCTGCTGGCTGGTCGCAAACCGCTCGAAGGCTTGATTGAGGATGAAGGTTCAACAGGATGGCAGAAGCGCAGCACGTCAGCCTTTATGAGACCATCGGGGGCCAAGAGGTCGTCCGCAAGGTAACGACCGCCTTTTACGATCTGATCGCCACCGATCCGCGCTATGCCGACCTTCGCGCTCTGCACCCTGAGGATCTGACCGAGACGCGGGAGTCTCTGGAAGGCTTCCTCATCGCCTGGATGGGCGGCCCGCGCGACTGGTTCAGCCGCCGCCCCGGCATGTGCATCATGTCGGCTCATGCCAATGTAAAGATGACGCCCGAGACCACGCAGCAGTGGATTGAGGCCATGGCCCGCGCCATGGGCGAGAGCGGGATCGAACAGGGCATGTCCGTGCGCATCTGCCTGGCGCTCGCCCGTATGGCCAGCGCCATGTCCCGCAGCTAACCTGCCGCGCTATCAGTCCTGCTGCGCCACGTCCGTTGCCGCGCGGCGGCTTTCGGAGCGGTTCATCAGGCGAATGCAGATGATCGAGATTTCGTAGAGAATGCACAGCGGGATCGCCAGCAGCAGCTGGGAGATCACGTCCGGCGGCGTCACCACGGCTGCAATGGCGAAGGCAATCACGATGGCGTAGCGCCGTCCCTTGGTCAGCGTCTCCAGCGAGAGAATACCGACCTTGGCCAGCAGCACCAGCAGCACGGGCAGCAGGAACGCAAAGCCGAAGGCGAAGATCATGTGCATGACGAGCGACAGGTAGTCGCCCATCGCCGGCAAGGCTTCCTGCGAGATGCCGCCAAGCTGGTTATGATCCTCAAAGCTGAGGAAGAAGCGGAAGGCCGTTGGCATCACGAAGTAATAGGCCAGCGCCGCGCCCATCACGAATAGCACCGGCGTTGCGATCAGGAACGGCAAAAGCGCCCGCTTCTCGTTGCGGTAAAGCCCCGGCGCAATGAACATCCACACCTGATTGGCCAGCACCGGGAACGAGACGAAGAACCCGGCGAACAGCGCCACCTTCAGCTGCACGAAGAAGGCTTCGTAGAGCTTGGTGTAGATCAGCTTGGCCCCTTCCCGCCCGCCAAAGGCAACGGCCAGCGGCTTTGTCAGGAAGCTGAAGATATAGTCGGCGAAATAAAAACTCACGGCGCAGGCAATGAACAGCTCCAGCACCGAATACAGCATTCGGCGGCGCAGTTCGATCAGATGGTCAAGCAGCGGTGCCTTGGTATCGTCGATGTCCTTGATCACGAACGCTGCTCCGAGCCTGCAATCTGATCCGCTGCGGCCTTGGAGCCACCAGCATCAACTTCCGCGCTTTCAGGTGCCGCGCCGGTTTCACCCTGCGCATCCGCCGCCATCGTCGGCCCGATTGCTGAACCCGCAGATGACCCGGATGCAGAGAACGTCTGCACCCCCTCGCTGTACTGCGGCGCCGGTGCGCTTGCAGGTGCCGCCGGAGGCTCGGGCGCAGGGTTCGGATGCATCTTCATGATGCGCTCCCGCTCCTCCTGAAACTCGGCTTCCTGCATCATCTGGTCGAAACCGGCACGCAGCTGGCCGGTCATCATGCGGGCGCGGCGCACCCAGTGGCCAACGGTGCGCATCAGCTTGGGCAGGTCTTTGGGACCCACCACCAGCAGAGCAACGATGGCCACGACCAGCAGCTCGGAGGAGGCAATATCAAACATGGCAAAGGCCGATCAGAATAGCAGTATCAGCCCTTGGCTTCTTCCTTGGTGGTGCCAGCGGTGCCGACCGGATCAGCGTTCTTGAGGCGCTGCGGGTCAGCCGGAGCCTGAGGCGCAGGCTCGTCTTCCGACAGGCCCTTCTTGAAGCTTTTGATACCCTTGGCGATGTCGCCCATGACGTCGGAAATCCGGCCACGTCCAAACAGCAGAACAACGACCAGGATCAGCACCAACCAGTGCCAGATGCTTCCCAAGCCCATAACCAACTCCTCTTTCGGCTCTGCACAGTCCGCAAAACCATTGGCATCAGCGCGTATGTAAGGCGTTAGCCTTCAACTTACCACAGTGCAAACCGCTCACGCGGCGTCACGTCCCATATCCTGCAGGTTCGGCCTTGCCGGAGGTCTCATCGGGCTCACCCGCATCCTCCTCGCCCTCGGCGTCCTGCGCAGTGCTGGCGGCATACGCACCTGATGTGTCAGTTTCGTTGCCGTCCTCGATCTCTTCCTCATCCGCCGCTGCGGCGGGCTTGGCGGGCTGCGTCATCGCCTGCGCCAGCTGCACGTCGATCGGCTCCAGAAGACCTGCGGCCTTCAGCTCCTCAACGCCCGGCAGGTCCTTGATCGATTCAAGGCCGAAATGGGCAAGGAACTCCGCCGTCGTGCCGTAAACCACCGGACGGCCCGGCACTTCGCGCCGACCCACCGGCTTCACCCAGCCCGCTTCCATCAACAGGTCGAGCGTGCCCTTGGAGAGCGAGACGCCGCGAATGTCTTCAATGTCCGCACGGCTCACCGGCTGGTGATAGGCCACGATCGCCAGCGTCTCGACCGCCGCGCGAGACAGGCGCTTGGACTCGTCCACTTCCTTGCGCATCAGGAACGCCAAGTCCGGCGCGGTCTGGAACAGCCATGCGCCGCCCCGCTTCACGAGGTTGACGCCCCGGCCCTCATATTGCTCGACCAGCGTTTTCAGCAAGGCGGACACGTCCGCATCGTCCGGCAGGCGGTCGGCGATCTCCGCCTCCTTCAGCGGCTCGGTTGCGGCGAACAGAATGGCTTCCACCATCCTCAGGTGATCTGGCCGCAGATGATCCGGCCCCAAATGGTCTGGACGCGAGGTTTCAGGCTCTTGGGTCATTCGCTGTCCCGTTTCTTCACATAGAGCGGGCCGAACGGCTCCAGCTGCTGCACTTCGGCCTTGCCCAGCCGGGTCATCTCCAGCATCGCCAGAAACGTGCTGGCCAGTGCCGAGCGGCGGAAATCAAGATCGCCCCCGTCGGGCAGGAACGCGGCAATGTCGGTCCACTGCACCGCATGGCCGATCATGCGCTCAAGGCGGCTCATGGCGGCTTCCAGCGGCCACACCGGACGGCGCTTGGGCTGATAGGTCTGGCGGATGCCCTTGGAGCGGATCTCGGCGTAGGACTTCAGAAGCTCATACAGCGTGCAGTCGAACGCGGCGCGCTTGACGACGGCCAGCCCCTCCGGGTTGCCGCGCGGGAACACGTCGCGCCCCAGCCGGTCACGGCCCATGAGGCGCGCCGCCACGTCGCGGATGGCTTCCAGCCGTTGCAGCTGCAATTGCAGACGGGCGGCGAGTTCCTCGGCGGAAGGCTCTTCCTCGTCCTTCTCGGGAGGCAGCAACAGGCGGCTTTTCAGGTACGCCAGCCACGCCGCCATCACGAGGTAATCGGCCGCCAGCTCCAGCCGCAGCTTTCGCGCCTCGTTGATGAACGCCAGATACTGCTCGACCAGCGCCAGAATGGAGATCTTGGCCAGATCCACCTTCTGGAAGCGCGCCATCTGGAGCAACAGATCGAGCGGGCCTTCATAGGCCTCCAGCCGGAGAAACAGCGTCTCGCCGTTCTCCTCCGCCGGGGGTTCACTCCCGGTGGCTGGCAGAGCGTCTCTGGTCTGGGTCTCGATCATCTCTCAAGGGCTAATGGGCGCGAGGCGATCAGGCAAGTGCTAGTAATGCGTCACGCTTGGCCGAAAGTTCTGCAATCAGCGCTTCCTCCGCTGCCGCGTCACGCGCCGCCCAGCTCATCGCCGCATCCAGCCGGGCTTTCGCCTCCGGCGTGATCTCCGGCAGGCAGGCCGCAACTTCTTTCATTTCGGCCAGATCGCCCGAGCAGTGCAGCACCACATCGCATCCGGCATCAAGGCAGCCCAGCGCCTTCTCGGCATAAGAGCCCGCGAGCGCCTTCATGTTGATGTCGTCAGACATCAAGAGGCCGGTAAAGCCGATTTGCCCGCGAATGACCTCGCCGATCACCTTTGCCGAAACGGTGGCGCAGCGCTCCGCATCAATCGCGGTATAAACAACGTGCGCCGTCATCGCCATCGGCGCATCGGCGAGCCGGGCAAACGGCGCGAAGTCCTGTTGCAGGGCTTCCAGCGGGTCATCGACCACCGGCAGTTCCAGATGGCTGTCGCTGCGGGCGCGGCCATGCCCCGGAATGTGCTTGATAACGCCGACAACGCCGCCTTCGCGCAGGCCATCCAGCGTCGCCTTGCCCAGCGAGGCGACCTGAGTGGGCTCAAAGCCATAGGCGCGATCGCCAATCACGTCATGCGCGCCCTCCACCGGCACGTCCAGCACCGGCAGGCAATCGACCGTCACGCCACAGCTCTTCACCACCGCTGCAATGGCGCGGGCGTTCAGCCGCGCTGCGTCCATGGCGGTGACGGGCGAGACCTCCCACAGGTCGGCAAACCGTTTCGCGGCCGGAAACTCGGGCCAGTGCGGCGGCTTCAGACGCGCCACCCGCCCGCCTTCCTGATCGATCAGGATCGGCAGTTGCTCGCCCCGGCCAGAGAGCTGCTTCAGCTCGTCCGTCAGCGCCTTCACCTGTTCCGGGTCCACGCAGTTGCGCAGGAACAGAATGTATCCGGCCGGATCGGTCGCACGGAACAGGTCGCGCTCCGCATCGGTGAGCACGGGGCCTTCAAGGCCGAAGAAAACTGGAATCACCGGGATTACCCCTCAAAACGACTTACTTGTCAGCGACCAGACAGGGCTGACCCGTTGCCTTCAGCTTGCCGCACAGGCTGTCCGCCCGCGCCTTGAGGCTGATCGGTCCGGCCCGCAGGCGATACATGGTTTTATCGCCCGTCCTGACCGGCTGAATATCCGGCCCGAGCTTCTCCAGCTCTTTCTCGTACTTCGCCGCGAATTCCTTCCAGCCTGCCTGCGCCCGGTCAACCGACGAGAACGCCCCAAGCTGAAGGAAATAAACCGGCTTCTTTGCCGCTTCGGCCCTCGCCTTTTCTGCCGCTGCTTTTTCTGCGGCGGCCTTCTCTGCGGCGGCCTTGGCTTCGGCCAGCTTTTTGGCCTCTGCGGCCTTTGCAGCGGCAGCCTTCTCGGCTTCCGCCTTGGCAGCAGCCGCCTTTGCGGTCTCGGCCTTTGCAGAATCCGGACTGCCTGGTGCAGTTGCTGGCGTCTTGGCTGCAACCTGCGGGGCTGGCGTCTCGGCCATCGCCGTTTCTGCCTCCGGCGGAAGCAACGGCATTGGCTCGGCCTCAACAACCGGCGGCGGCGCAGGGCGATCACCGGCTGCTCCGGCCCGGTTGCCAGCGTTACGTCTGACTTCAGCTCCTGGCCGCTGGCCACTTCGCCGATCATCAGCCCCTCGCCGTCGGCGCGCATGCCGCCGGGGTCCTTCGGCTCCACGCGGAACGGCTCCTTCGGCGCAACGATCAGCGG
>JAEZBH010000460.1 GCA_023427285.1 Pseudomonadota bacterium | reverse complement strand
CGCCACACGACGGCGCGGCACCGACAGCCAGGTCGCCGCATCCAGAAGCGGCAGATCCCGGATCAGGCGCACCTCGATGTCATGAACCCGATCGCACCGCGCCTCGCAACCGCTGCACACCATCGGCCCTGAAGGCGTACGGCCCAGATAAATCCAGATCTCCGGGCGAGCGCCCTCCCGGCGCTGGATCGTCTCGACACGATAGCCTTCCCAACTCCCCAGCCAGCGCGTAGCATCATCACAGGGCAACGGTCTTCTCCCGGCAGTCTGATTTGTTTCGCGACTACCAGTTTGTCAGAGAATGCCGTTGTCCGCCTCAAATCCCGCTAATCCGTGATGAACCAAATAAAAAGGAGATCACCTGATCGGATCGCTGCGGAGTAGCCATGCTCTTCTTAAAAAGCGTGCCTGTTTGCGGGAAAGATTGCTTGGCGTTTAGTCATTTCTCGTTCTCTTATCATAGGTGTGGATGGGTAGGCCGCCGACCATTGTTCGACAGCCCAGTCGTCCTGGCGTTGCGCGATGGGTGACACGGGCATCACCGAGAGCCAGTTCAACCTGTGCCCTGATCACTTCAGCTGTTCTGGAAACGGAATGAACTCTACCTCATCCCCGGGAGGTAGTCGGAAGCGGCCATGCTCCCAGTCGCCCTTGCGCCAGGCCTCTTTTGCGGCGTCGATCTTCTCTTGCGACGATGCGACGAAATTCCACGAAATATAGCGCGGCCCATTCATCGTCTCGCCGCCCAGCACCATCAGCCGCGCGCCGTTCGCGCCGGCTGTCAGGCTGATGTGATCACCGGGGCGGAAGACCATCATCTGCCCCGCGGCGAAGCTGGTTCCGGCGACAAGGATACTGCCCTCGACGACATAGACTCCTCGATCCTCGTGATCGTCAGGCAATGGCAACTTGGCGCCCGCAGCCAGGACCACATCGGCATAGAAGATCTCGGTGAAGGTCTTGACCGGCGCGCGTGCGCCCCAGGCCGAGCCCAAGATCAGGCGGACCTGTTTGCCCTCATCTTCGAGGAAGGGCAGCGCCTCGCGGCCGTGATGCTCGAAACTTGCCGCGGTATCTTCCGCGTGGTCCGGCAGCGCGACCCAGGTCTGGATCCCGAAAGCGGTGCCGGGCCGAAGGCGCATTTCCTTGCTGGTGCGTTCAGAATGCGTGACGCCATTGCCAGCGATCATCCAGTTTACCTCGCCGGGGTAGACCATCTGGTCGGCCCCGGTGCTGGCGCGGTGATGAAACGCGCCCTCGTAAAGATAGGTGACGGTCGCGAGGCCGATATGGGGATGCGGCCGCACATCGATGCCGCCGCTGGTGAGAAATTCCGCAGGGCCCATCTGGTCGAAGAAGATGAAAGGACCGACCTGGTCGAAGAAGATGAAAGGACCGACCATCTGCCGCGCGGGCGCAGGCAGAGCTCGGCGGACCTCGAACCCGCCAAGATCGCGGGTGCGGGGAATGATAAGGGTCTCGATGGAGTCGGGGCCGCTGGCCTCGGGGCCGTCAAGATTCCGCGTGGGGTTCCAGCTCATGTGGCTCTCCTTCGCTCAAACAGTGTCATAGCGGCCGCAGCAGGTGGCGGACGACAGGCGGTTGGCCGCTGATGTGGAACGCATTCAGCAGTTCCTGATCCAGCGCGTCGGTATGGGTGACGCGCGCATGCTGGCGCTGATGCTCGACCCAGCTTTCGACGATGAAGCACTCGACTACCCGCCCCGGTTCGGCCACATCCTCCCAGACGTCCCAGCGGATTGCGCCGTCGCGCTGGCGCACGGATTGGAAGCGCCGCAGAGCGGCGACAAAGTCCGCCTGCCGCTCCGGGGCAACGTGATATTCGATTTCGATCAGCACCGGGCCGCGGTCGTCGGCAAGGGGTATCGCGACTACAGGCTCGGCCCAATGGTTCGAAGGCGCGAGATCTGTTGCCGCATCGCTTGGCAGCCGCCAGCGGAGCGCCAGCAGGATCGTCAGCGCCAGGCCGCCAGCGGCAATCATTAGAGCGCCGGTCACGCTTGAGCGGCTTGCAAGCGTCCCCCAGAGAATGCTGCCCCCCGTCATCGCGCCTTGAAACACCAGCAGGTAGACCGCGAGCGCGCGGGCCTTGACCCAGCCGGGCGAGGCCATCTGCGCTGCGACGTTGAGCGAGGTCAGCATGCCGATCCAGGCGAGGCCCGCCGCAAACATCACCGCCCCTGCCAGCCAGCCATTCGGCGCCAGAGCCAGTGCGAGCGTCGCGCCGGCAAAGAGGAGTGTCGCCCAGATCGAGATCGTGTTTGCTGCTACCTTCTCGCGAAGACGTTTCAGAAGTAGTGCGCCGACAACGGCACCCGTACCCATGCAGCCCAGCAGCGCGCCGTAGCCGGCCGCATCCAGCCCAAGTTCACGTCGGCCTACCAACGGCAGCATCGCCCAGAGCGCACTGCCGAACAGAAAGAAACCCAGGGTGCGGACCAGAACCAGCCGGACCGCCGGGGAATGCCGCGCATAGCGATAGCCGGCTCGAAGCGCGCCGAAGAAGTGTTCGGGTGGCAGGCTGTGAGCGGCGGGCGGGCGCTTCCATGTAACGAGCACGATCAGCACCGCCAGCACTGACAGGGCGTTGATCGCAAAGACCGCAGGAATGCCGGCCAGCGCCACAATCAATCCGCCAAGCGCCGGGCCGATGGCGCGTGAGATGTTCACGCCAAGACTGTTGAGCGCGACAGCGTCAGGGAGAGCAGGCTTGTTGACCAATTCCGGGACGATTGCCTGAAATACCGGCGCGCTGAGCGCGGCCGAGATGCCCAGCACGAAGGTGGCGCCAAGCAGAACCCAAGGGGTGGTCAACCCCTGAAAGGTCAAAAAGGCCAGGACCGCCGCCGCCGTAAGGCCGAGGATCTGCGCCGCCAGCAGCATCTTGCGCCGGTCCACGATATCGGCCATGGCCCCGGCGGGCAGCGCCAGCAGGAACATCGGCAGAGTCGTCGCCGCCTGCACCAGCGCCACGAGAAGCGGACTGGGAGACAACGAGGTCATCAGCCATCCCGCCCCGACATCGTGCATCCAGGTGCCAATGTTCGAGATGATTGTGGCAATCCACAGTGCCCGGAAGATCGGAAAATTCAGCGGGCTTCTGGCAGACAGGGTTGCATCTTGGAG
>JAEZBH010000434.1 GCA_023427285.1 Pseudomonadota bacterium | reverse complement strand
TGTCCTACGGGCAGGGCTACCTGTTCGGCAAGCCCCGGCCCGGCCGGGGCGCGGGCGGGGCCTGAGTTCTCCTCTCGTCTTCTAGAACCCTGCAAGATGAATTATAACGGCTCCGCCTGAACGTTCGGGCAGGGGCAGACAATGGGGGTCCGAATGCGGGCGCGAGGGCTCAAGTGGGGGGCGGCAGGCATTGCTGTCGTCTCGATCGGGTTTTTGTTGGGCAGCGGCGTTGCATGGCTGCTGACCAGCGATGCCAGGGTTCCGCCGCTGGCCGGTTTTGCGCTGGCGGCGCTGGCGGCGCTGGCTTACCTGGTTGTTCTGCTGGACCGCTATGGTTCGGACATTGAGGAGCGGCTGCACTATGCCGCCGGAATGGGGCCGCACCTGAACGAGCGTGTCGGCATTCTGGAGCGGGAAGTGGCCCGGCTGACCGCACGACTTCAGCATCAGGGCGGCAACAATACCATTGAGCTGACGGCTGAGATCGATCTGCTGCGCGCCATGGTGGAGCGGCTGGCGGCAGGGCTTCAACCCGCCGAGCCGACATCGGCGGAGGTGGTGCCGCCCCGGCTCAACATGGCCTCTCTGTTGCAGGGGGCTTTGCAGGAAAGCCGGGTGGACCTTTATCTCCAGCCGATCGTGTTCCTGCCTGACCGTCGGGTGGCCCATTACGAAAGCTACTCGCGGCTGCGCGACCTGTGCGGCAACGTCATCAGCCCTACAGATTACATTGGCGAGGCGGAGCGGTCCGGCCTTGTCTCGGCGCTGGACAGCCTGCTGCTGTTCCGCTGCATCAATCTGGTGCGCAAGCTCGGCCTGCGGCGGCCGGGCGTGAAGCTGTTCGTGAACGTCTCTGGCCGGGTGCTGGAGGATCAGGAGTTTCTGTCGGAGCTGGTCAGTTTCGTTTGCGCACACCGGGGACTGGGCAACCGGGTGGTGCTGGAAGCTGCCGCGCGCGATCTCATCCAGCTGCGGCCGGAAAGCCGGGAGCAGTTGGCAACGCTCAGCCGGCTCGGCTTTGCGTTCTCCGTGGATCACGTGACCGACCTGACCCTGCTCGATCCCGCGTGGCTGGCGGGCATCAATGTGCAGTTCGTCAAGATCGATGCCAACGTGCTGCTGCGCGGGCCGTGTCCGGTGGAGGATCGGGCGGAGTTCTGCACCTGGTTCGAGGGCCACCAGATCACCCTGATCGCCACGCGGCTGGAAGATGAGGCGACGCTGGATCAGGTGCAAGCGCTGGGGCTGAAGCTGGCGCAAGGTTACCTGCTGGGCGAGCCGAAGCCCGCCCGAGCCGATCTGGATACGTACAAGAAGTCGGCCTGAGCGAGAGGCTGAAGCGCCATTGGTTTGTCTTTAATTTGTCAGTGATATGCGAGGGTCGCGGACCCTCGCGCTCCCTTTCGTTTATGGAGACGCCGGTCGTACTGGTGTGCCCACTGGGTATGGAAAGCTTTGCGACGTGCGCCATGAGAGCGCTGGAAACACGGTCCGGAAAGTGAAGGGAGGTTCAGGAGGGTTATAGACCCTCCTGAAAAATGAAAAAATCAAACCACTCCAGGCCGCTCCGGGCTGCTCTAGGCGCAGGACGGCCCCGTGTTGGTGAAGCGCTCCAGAAACGTCGGGAGATGACGCAACAGGGCTTCGTCCACCTGCGCCATGGTCACGTTCTTGCCGAGCGCGGCAAGGCTGGTGACGCCGTATTCCGGCAGGCCGCACGGCACGATGCCGCCATAGTGGGTCAGATCCGGCGCGACATTCAGCGCCAGGCCGTGCATCGTCACCCAGCGGCGCACGCGCACGCCAATGGCGGCGATTTTCTCCTCTCGCCCATCCTCTCGCACCACCCAGACGCCGACACGGCCCTGACGGCGCTCGCCCTTCACGCCGAAGTCGGCAAGGGTGTCGATGATCCAGCTCTCGATGGCGCAGACATAGGCGCGCATGTCGCGACCGCGCCGGGTGAGGTCGACGATCGGATAGACAACCCGCTGGCCGGGCCCATGGTAGGTGAACTGGCCGCCGCGCCCGGTCTCGAACACCGGAAACCGGCCCGCGTCCACCAGATCATCCGACTTTGCGCTGGTGCCGGCGGTATAGAGCGGGGGGTGCTCCACGAACCAGATCAGCTCGCCTTCGCGGCCATCGGCCACGGCGGCCGCCCGCGCTTCCATTTCGGCCAGCGTTTCGGGATAAGGGAGCAGCGCTTCGCTGATGCGCACTTCCGGCGCGGGAAGGGGAGATTTTGAAGCCTCTGCGGGGCTGGACGGGTCCGAACTTAGCATCTCTTTAACCATCTTGCGTCAGTCTGGCCTGCACGCAACCAATAGGGCTGGGCCAAGGGACTGGATATGAGCGCCGTTGACAAGGTCAAACTGGAGATCTCCGTCGTTCTCGGCCGGACGAGGATGCCAATCAAGCATCTTCTGAAAATGGGCCGCGGCGCGGTGATCGACCTTGATGCGCGCCATGACGATCCGGTGTGGATCTATGCCAACGATGAGCTCATCGCCAGAGGCGAAATCGTCCTGCTGGGCGAGCGCATCGGCGTGACGATCGTCGAGCGCGTGCGCCGCGCGGCCTGAGCCGCGGCTTTCCATCCCTCGCGTTTGCTTGATACCTGGGGCATAAGCCGGGCGTCGTTGGCCTGAGGGAGTTGAGCAA
>JAEZBH010000396.1 GCA_023427285.1 Pseudomonadota bacterium | reverse complement strand
GGCCACAGTCCTCTGAGAATGCAGCGCCATTCGGCGCGCTTTCTGGCTCTGGACACAGGTTCCAGAAGCGGATCGCACGGCAGGTCCGGGCAGTCGGCCCGCGCTTTCAGGGTAGACGCCATGCCGCCCTCGGCCCGTCCGGCGAGGCGGCTGGAGGTGTAGGCGATTACATCGCGCGGGAAGCGAACGCGAGCATCGCTCCGCTCAAGCGCCGCGATAAAGGCGCGGTCCTCGCCGCAAGGAATGGGCGGCACGCCGCCGCACTTGTGGTACGCCTCCCGCGTCGCCGCCAAACTCGCGCCGAGCGTGATCATGTGGCAGGGCAGCGGATTGTGGGGGCGGGGGTCGAGCGTTGCGTAAAGCTCAGCCAGCAGGTCTTCGTAGCGGCACTCCAGCTCGGTGCGCTTCCTGAGGGCAGGCGGCCAGTCTTCCTTATCAGCCGGGTTATGCTGCACGAAGCCGCTCACGGCGTCTGCCCCGTTTGCGATGTGCTTGCGGGTCATCGCCAGCCAGTCAATCGTGACCACGGCGTCGGCATCGGTTGTCAGAACAATGCCATGCGGCGTGGTGAGACGCGCGGCGGTGTCCATGGCCAGCTTGCGGGCCATGCCGGCATGAGCCAGATTTTTGGGCAGCGTGATGTTCAGGAAATAAACGTCATGCACCAATTCGGCATTCAAGGATTGCAATACGGACAGGGTGCCATCGGTGCAATTGTTGAGAAGCAAGACGATGGCATAGTCATCCGTGGGATCGGATTGGTGGTCTAGAAGATTTAGGCTGCGCGCAATGTAACGTTCTTCGTTGTGTACGGGAACACCAATGACAGCGGAGTATTTCTTCTGTTGCGCCGAAGGCGAAGTCTGCGCCAGTTCAATGAGAGGCATCGGCGATTAATCCTTTTACAACTGACAAGTGCCCGCCAAATTCCAGCGGACCTTGGTTTTCAAAACGCGATAATTTTCACGAGGTTCCGTATCCAAAACGGTACGTCACGAACCTCGACAGGCTCAGGGCGCGTTCAGGTTTCACGGCCAGGTTCCGCTTGAAACGTGGTGCTGCGGCTTGAGCGTTGCGCTTGTTTTGCCTCTGATTCTCAGAGCGGGCTTAACTTTGCCCGGTTGGCAGCTTGCCCGCTTTTTTAGTTCCGGTCTGGCCGCAGGTGGGATGTAGCAACCGGTGCGACACGTGCTTTGCGTGCGGGGAATTCTCTACGTGCGGGGAATTATGGAAATCTCGCCATTGGTTTCCAAAATGGCGTAACGGATCTGGTCAAGCCGTTCGAGGCCGTGTTTCAGGCGTGCCGCTTCCATAATGTCGCCAAGGTCAACGCGGGCCTTTCGCATTGCGTCCGTCACGCATTCTCCCTCCTTGATCAGAACGGTCGGAACTCCTTGAATGAGGACATCAAGTCGGCGGAAGCGCAGCCGCAGGAGCGAAAGCCCGACATCGACAACGACCAGCGTGACGAACACCAGAACAGCGTTGGTCAAGGAGTAGTCATCGCCGACCAAGGCCTGTTGCACAGACTCGCTGATAATCAACAATACCACCATGTCGAAATTGGTGATGTTGCCAATGCTGCGTCGGCCAGCAATGCGAAAGACAATCAGCAGGGCGAAATAAATGGCGACGGTGTTCAGCACCGATGTCACGGTCATCACCTCATGGCAAGGCGAGGGGGAGGCGGGTTGGCAGCGGTTTTCCATTGATGCTGGGCAAGAACTCCAGAACGCCCACCCGGCGCGGGCGAATTGTCATGAGAAGCCGGGCCTCCGCATTCGGCGCGGCAAAGATGAACGTGTATGTGTCAGGCTCGCCGAAAGCCGTCATGGGCTCGGGTTGCATCTTTGTGATTTCAACGGCTTCTATGTAGCGGGAAGGCAAGGTGAGGGTGGTGAGGCTGCGCTGATCGCGCAGGTCGAACCGGATCAGGGCATCGCTTCCTCGTCGCACCAGAAGATCGTAGTGCACGTCGGCATTAGGGGAGCGCGCAACGGTCTCAGCCAAAGGTCCATTGCCAAGCAAGCCGGCAAGTCCTGCCAGCGCCAGCAGAAGCAGAAGCCACCAGCCGATGCGCTGCACACGCCAGGTGGCGCGCTGGATATGCATCTGGCGATGCAGTTCCTGAACGGAGCGGGGCGCGGCAAGAAGGGGATCTGTAGCCATCAGTTCTTGGAACGCGACCGCTACGCTCCTGTTCCGTTTGGGTTATGAGGTGCGGCTTGCTGCTTCGCAGGCTGTCGGCGTTTCCTCGGGCAGAAGCCGAACCAGATGCCGGATAAGGCACGCCGGATAAGACAAAAGACCCCACTTTTCGAAAGCAGGGCCTTTTGGCGAAATTTCAGATTTATGCCGCGTTGCTTACTGATTGCTTGGCGGCGTCGTCGTTGTGGTTGTGGTTGTGCTGCCATCCGGTGAGGTGGTTGTATCCGTTGTGCCGGCAGCATCACCTTGAGCGCGCTGCACGTCGGCCTTCTCTTCAAGGACGTCAGCTTGCTGCTCGCCCGCTGCACGAGCCTGATCGGCCTGATTTTCAAGCGTATCAGCGCGCTGTTCCGTTGCATCGGGCGCCGTTGTCGATCCCGTCGTGGTGCCAGTGGAGCTCTGATTGGCTCCCTGATCGCATGCAGAGACGAGAAGTAAGGCAGCAACCGAGCACAAAGGAAGAAGAATCTTTCCCATAACAGCCTCCAGATGGTTAACCGCAGCTAAAACATTTTCTGGGGATAAAAGTTCCCCTTCCGCGGCATGTTCCAAGACAATGAGTGGCGAAAAATTAATAATTTTATCAATATCTTGTCTTGTTCAGTTGGCGTTCATCAACGTGGTGTAACGCGCCTTAACTATTGAATTAAATTAATTTATGTATCGCAGTGTCTTAGGTTAAGGCGGAGCTGGTACGAAACCGTGCGGGCACATCAGAAATCAGGATGATTTGCGTTTGCCGCCGCCATCCTGCTTGTTGACAGTCGCCCAGGCGCGGCGTTCGGCTTCACGTTCAGGAACGCCTTGCTTCTCATATCCTTCCTCAATGTGTTCCGCTTTTCTTTTCTGCTTGTCGGTGTATCCGGACTTGTCTCCACGCGGCATTTGTCAGGCTCCCGGTAATGGGCAGGCAAGGTGTCATGGCGGGTAAAACGATCCACGAAAGGGATGGTCCATTCGCAAACAGAAACCGCCGCATCCCCAGACAAAGGGATGCAACGGTTCCCGCGTGTCGAATGACCAGAGCGCAAGGCTACTGGTTCATCTTCCGTATCTGTTCCAGATGTCTTTGAAGTGTCGGGAGCGTCGTACTCGCAAACTGACGCATTTTCTCGTCGCTCCCCTGGTCTGCGTAGGTTTGGTAAAGCTGCACCGCCATCTGGTGTGCTTCCAGCTGATCACTGGCATAGAGTTTGTCGAACTCCGCACCACTCGCCTTCGCCAAAGCCTCAAGCTGCCGGCGTTGCTTGGGTTCCATTTGCACGTTCTGGTCAGGGGCCTGGCCCATGCCACGCGCAATGGACACAAGTTTTTGATCTGCGCGCGTATGATCGTCAATCATGGTGCGCGCATAGTTCTTGAGGGCCGGTTGAGTTGCTTTTTCCAATGCCATACGGCTGGATTCAATCTCAAACGCGTTGCCTGCACGGGCTCTCTCGATAAAGGTCGCAACTGACATGGCCGGTCCGGTTTGCATTTCGCCGGGCGTAGCGCCGCCCCCCGGAGGGGTAGGCGTCGTTCGAGACATTGAACTGCCCGGAGCTTGACCGCCGGATTGCGCAAACGTGAGACCTTGATCGGCAGCCGCCTGCCATGCGGTGAAGACGCATGTGGTGATGAGTGCGATCGTCAATGTTCGTTTCATCATCAAAACCCATAGCTTGAAGTTGCGGTGGGCCGCAGTTGGCTGCCGATGTCAGGTCAATACTGATTACTTGGTCAGGATCTCAACGCGACGGTTCTGGGGCTCGCGCACTCCGTCGGCAGTTTCAACGAGCGGCCGGGATTCACCGTAGGCTGCAACGCTGATGTTGGTGCCGGAGATGCCCTGGCTCTCCAGGTATTTCTTCACAGCTTCGGCACGTCTCATGGAGAGCGCCTCGTTGTATTCAACTGTGCCCGACTTGTCGGTGTAGCCGTTCACCTGGAGCGTGGTGTTGCCACCTTGGCGATATTTCTCAACGGCCTGTTGAAGGACGCTGATTGCCTGAGGTGTCAGGCGCGCCGAGTCAAAGTCGAAGAACACCATCACAGGCGCTTCAGGCGCTGGCTGGGGCGGCGGCGGTGGCGGCGGTGGTG
>JAEZBH010000277.1 GCA_023427285.1 Pseudomonadota bacterium | reverse complement strand
GTGCTGGGCATCCAGTGGGCCGGGCGCGCAGATGCCGATGCCAAAGAACTTCTCACGCGGAATGCCCGAGTCCGTGATCAGGTTTTCGATCAGTTGAATCAGCGTGGCAATATTGATCTGGCTGGGGCTGGAGGAGGGCAGGGCCAGCACTTCGGAGCGGGTGCATTCTTCCAGGCCCAAGTTGGTGATCATGCCGCGCATAAAGTAGCGGTCGAGGTGTACGGCGATCACGTAACCGGCCTGCGAGCGCACGCGCAGCTGCACCGAGGGCCGCCCGCTGCGCGACTCGTTGCTGCCTGCCTGCTCGATCAGCCCGTGCTCGATCAGCTCGCGCACGATGTGCGTGATGGTCGCAGGGTTCAGCCCGGTAACCTTGGCCAGCTCGGCGCGCGAAATATTTTTGGCTTCACGGATGGTGCGGAAGATGACGCCCAGGTTGTACAGGCGAATATCCGTCTGGTTATAGCCGGTCGATTCAATTAACGTTGAAAACATGCCCATATCCCTGACCCCATATTTGGCGCTTCACTTCACGCTAAATTCCAAGCACATTAAGCTTTTCAATTTCGAAAGGAATAGTGAATTCAACCATAGTGGTAAGTATTCTACTACTATATTAGTAAGAACTTTACCACAATTGATTGACGATGCCAGTAAGCGGTGCTATACTGATATTATAACTTGATTGAATCAATAAAATAAAGTGTTTTTATCCGTCCCTTTATCTGTATTCTGACCCTACTTAGGGGGATAAATGACCGCCAGCAACGTTATCTACAACGCTGACTCGAAGCAGATTCACGCTGCGTCCTATTCTGTTGATATCCCAACTGACCGGCCGTTCCTGTTCATCAAGGATGCGGACGGTCGCGCGTTGATGGACCTGTTCTACCCGTCTGCCGTCAACAGCACCATTGGGCAGGATGACGCTGCCGCGGTTGAACCCTGGCAGATTGAAATCCGCGAAGACTGTGTCACGCTCTACACTCATATCACCAGTCCCATTTGGCGGCGCAAGCAGGTCGAGCTCAACTGCTATGCCGACCGCATGGTTTTCCAGGTGGAAGTTGAAGGACAGGGCAGCCTGACCGACGTACACTATTTTGGCGGATACTGCTCCGCCTTTATCCGCTGGGGCTCGGGCTTTTTCTGGTCCGGGCAGCGCTTCAATCAGGCGTTCAACCCCGAGCCCAACACCAGCGAGCGCTGGTTCCTGCCGCCCTCCACCAGTATGGAGATCGACATGACCGGCGTGCCGCTGCCGGGCCGCGATGACTGGTTTTTTACCCCACCTCCGTTCTGCTATGCCTTTGAGACGGAGTTGAACTGGATGGGGCTTGGGATCGCGTGCCCACCCGGGCAGAACCAGTACTCGGCCTACCGTTACCATGGTCGAGAGGGGGCGTTCCACCTCTCACTTTCGTACGAGGGCCAGACGCGCGTTGAGCACCGCCTGCGCCTGCCCGCCGTGGAGATCAACTTCGCCCCGGATGCTTATGCCGTGCTTGCCGACCACACCGCCTCGCTGCGACACAAGCAGTACGTGCCCGACCGCCGCAGTACCCCACTCCCGGAGTGGTGGAGCCAGCCGATCTACTGCGGCTGGGGCTCGCAGTGCTACCTTTCCGCCGTGGGCGGCGGGCGTGCTCCCGATTATGCTACCCAGGAGAACTATGAGGGCTTCCTCGCCGCCTTAGCGCAGCGCGGCATCCTCCCCGGCACCGTGGTCATCGACGACAAGTGGCAGCGCACCTACGGCCTCAACGACGTTGACACGCAGAAGTGGCCCGACCTGCCCGGCTTTATCCGCCAGCAGCATGCCCAGGACCGCCATGTGCTGCTGTGGCTCAAGTTCTGGGATCCAGAAGGGCTGTCGCCTTCCATGTGCGTCCGCAACACTGCCGGGCACCCGGTTTCGGTAGACCCGACAAACCCGGCCTTTGAAGCCTGCCTGCGCGACTCGGTCCGCAATATGCTGGCCCCCGATGGCTATGGTGCGGATGGCTTCAAGATCGATTTCAGCGCCCGCATTCCTGCCAGCCCTTCACTGACCCGCAGCGGCAGCCAGTGGGGCCTGGAGCTAATGCGCCAGTACCTGTGGATCGTCTACGAAGAGGCCAAGAAGATCAAGCCGGACGCGCTGATCATCGCCCACACGCCGCACCCATACCTGGCTGATGTGGTGGATATGATCCGTTTGAACGATATCAACGTAGGGAAAGATATCTGTACTGCCATGATCCACCGCCAAAAGGTCGCGACCATCGCCTGCCCATCCGCGCTGATCGACACCGACAACTGGCCGATGACCGACCGGGAATCCTGGCGCAAGTACCTGGAACTTCAGCCCCGGCTGGGTGTTCCAGCATTATATTTTGCCACCCACCTGGACAACACGCGCGAGCCGCTGGAAGAAGAAGACGTGCAGCGTCTCATCGAAGTCTGGCAGGCGTACCGCGCATCATCGCAGAAAGTGGAGCTGTTGTAGCCCAATCCGCGTTTTGCTGAACCCTGTGGATTGCTGATGAACCTGCAAGAAAAATTCCTGGCCTTAGATTTCGGATCGACCCACTTGAAGGCCGGGCTGTTCGATACGAACTTCACCATGCTGCGCTCAGCCGCCGTCGATGTTACGCTGACGCAGCAGGATAGCGGGCCGGTGATCGACCCGGCCTGGGCAGGTGAAGCCGTCTTCGGGCTGATCCGAGCGGTGCTGGAGGGGGAAGACCCTGCAACCGTTGCGGGTGTGGGCATCGCCAGCATGGCCGAGACCGGCCTGCTGTTGGACCGGGCCAGCGGGCAGTTCGCCACGCCGCTGCTGCCGTGGTTCCACCGCGGCGCGGAAGGGCAAGTGGCTTACATCACCCGCACCGCGGAAAACTTCCCCGAGGGGCTGCGCTGGAGCGGCATCGCCGCCAACTTCAAGAACCCTTTGGCTAAGCTGCTGTGGCTGCGCGATGTTCTCGGCGTGCCGCTGGCCGGGCGCACCTGGCTCTCTGCCGCCGACTTTTTCCTCTACCTGCTCAGTGGCGAATCAGCCACCGATTTTTCCCTGGCCGGGCGCACCCTGGCCTTTGATATTTCAAAACTTGCGTGGAACGAAGCCTGGATCGCTGAGTTCCGCCTGCCGGATGGCCTCTTCCCGCGCGCCGAGCAGGCAGGCAGCATCATGGGCCGCCTGTCTGAGCCAGCGGCCCGGGCGTGTGGGTTACCCCCGGGCATCCCGGTCACGGTCGCCGGACACGACCACATCTGCGCCGCGCTGGCGGCGGGGGTTACGCACCCCGGCCCGCTGCTCGATTCGATGGGCACTGCCGAGGCGCTGGTGGGGGCCTTCGCAACCCGCCCGCTGACCGGTGCTGACGCGCAGAGCGGCCTGCTCTACGGCGCGCATACCGTTCCCGGAAAGCTGTATTGGATGGGTGCACTTTCAACATCCGGGGGAAGCGTAGAG
>JAEZBH010000219.1 GCA_023427285.1 Pseudomonadota bacterium | reverse complement strand
AATGGCTGATGGCCCAGCTGGGCATGGCGCCCCATGCGCTGCCGAAGGACGTGCTGGAGACCATCCACAAGCCCAGGGTGAACACGCCCAAGGAGTTGTACCGCGCCCGGCCCCGCTATGAGGGGGTGAAAACCGCCCGTTATGGCTACGGCTGGCGGTATTATGACATCAATGGCGTTGAGGTGGTCTGGCATGCCGGGGTGGTGCAGGGCTACATCGCCCAGATCATCATGGTGCCGGAGCAGAAGTCGGGCATCGTTTTCCTGACCAACGGCTATTCGCAGTCGTTCCCGTCGCTGATGCCCGCCTATCTTGAAACCTTTGTTGATGGCATCAAGACGCGCGGCCTGGTGCTGGAAGGGTTCCCCAGCAAAACAGTGCTTGCCGCACGCGATGCCGACCAGCCTGCAACCGGCGGCGAGTAAGCTTCATTACGCCATTTATGAAGCAGTTCCGGGCATTTAATTAATTTTTTCCGGCCCCGGACCCTTTTCTGAGGCGTTTTATAGACATCATATCGACCCTGTGACGCATTTTTCATGCTGCCCGCCGTGTTCTTTCAGGCGGGCTCGTGCCGGAAAATGCAGCGTCCTGTAACCGGAGGCCTCGTGCTCATTACGTGAGTTCGGGGCCTCCCTGATCCGGAGACATGCTGCGTGAGATCCCTGCCGCCTGCCAGGAAAGCCTTTGTGGTCGTGAAGCCCACCTTGCTCTATCGCCCCGTGGGTCGCCGCCTCAGCAATGTCTATGTGAATGCTGATTTTCAGCCAGCAGCACCTGATAAAGCGGCACATCGTCTGGCCGAACGGGTTTATGAGCGCATGGCCGCCCAGCCGGGAGATCAGCTTCAGGACCGGGTGGGCGGACTTATTCTGGTGAGCGAGGACGGCAGCTGGTTTCCGGTGCGCCTTGCAGAGCCGCGCCCGCGCGACGTGAAAACCGCATTCAGTCATGCGGAAGTGGCAGATGACGATGACCGTCAGGCCGTCGATGAACTGGTGGCCGAGGGGTATCTGGAAGAGGTCAAGCCGCGCCGCCTGCGGGGCGGGGTCAGCCGCAGTTCACTGCCGCTGGTCTCGGATGCCCATCCTCTCGTGGTGGACGAGCTTGCGGCCCTGAAGGCCAGTCAGGTGTGAGCGGCCAGTTTGGCGGAGTGGCTTTGTTCAAACGCCGCCTCCAGTGCGCGCTTCAGGTCGTCCTGAAGATAAGGCTTCTGCAAAAACGGCGCGGCGTGCTTGCCGGATGCCTGCGCCGGCGTGTCAAATCCCGTTGCCAACACATAAGGGATGCGGCGTTGTTGCAGAATTTCAGCAACCTTTGAGCTGTTGTCCTGCCCCAGCTTCACGTCAAGAACGGCGATATCGAACCGGGCGTTTTGTGCAATCTCAACGGCTTCGGTAAAAGTGGCGGCCGGCCCGACCACATGGGCGCCAAGGCCCGCAAGCATGTCTTCAACCAGCATGGCGACGAGCGGTTCATCTTCCACCAAAAGCACGCTTTTGTCCTGCAACATTCCCATGCTCCCCCTTCATCCCGCACTCAGGATGATTATGCGCAAAGGCAGACAGGCCTTCGCATGGAAGCTGCAAGTCTCATTCACAGCTTTCGGACAGTCAATTCCCTAATCATTAATTGGGGTGTCTGTCGCCTGTGCTTACGCCCGGTTCAGACGCGGTGCCAGCAGTTGCTTGGCGCGAAGGGCCCGATCGCGATCCTGCTGCGCGATTTCTTCAAAAAAGCGGGCCAGCTCTTCATCATCCTCCGCATCGACGGCATAGACCTCGTACATCTCTGCGCCTTGCAAGCAGTGATAAAGCACGCTGACCAGATCGTAGGTGCTGTCGCTTGTGTCGGTTCCCGGAACATCGCCAGTCATGGGGGGCTCCTCTTTGCATGGGTCGCCCGTTGCATTTGCATGCACGAGCGGCGTCAGTAGCAACGACGCGCGATGACGACAGTTCCGCTTTGCGGCGCCTGTTCTCAGGCGCAAACAAGGCGCGTCAGGCGATGGTTGCTCCGCCGTCAACGACAATGGTCTGGCCGGTCATGAAGGAAGAGGCGGGCGAGGCCAGATACACTGCGGCCCCCGCGATTTCATCCGGTTGCCCGATCCGCCGCAGCGGCGTGTTGCTCGTTGCGGCTTGCAGGGTTTCAGGATTCTCCCAGAGCGCTCGGGCGAAGTCTGTCTGCACCAGTCCCGGCGCGATGCAGTTCACCCGTACATTGTAGGGGCCGTATTCCACCGCCAGATTGCGGGCCAGCTGGAAATCCGCCGCCTTTGAGACATTGTACGGCCCGATGATGGGCGAGCCCTTCAGGCCGCCGATCGAGGAGATAATGATGATCGAGCCGTCTTCCCGTTCGATCATCTGCGGTGCCAGCATCGAGATCAGCCAATGGTTGGCCAGCACATTGTTCTCGAAAATCTTGCGGAACTGCTCGTCGGTGATTCCGGCCATCGGTCCAAAGTAGGGGTTGCTGGCAGCGTTGCACACGAGAATGTCAACCTGGCCGAAGGCGTGGTTCGTGCTGTCCGCCAGACGTTGCAGATCGTCCCTGGAGGAAATGTTGGCAGCAACGGCAATGGCGCGGCCAGCCCCGAAAGTCTGGTTGATGCGGCCTGCCACCGCATCGCAGGCTTCCTGCTTGCGCGAAGAGATGACCACCTGTGCGCCATGTTCAGCCAGACGCTCCGCGATCGCCCGCCCGATGCCCCTTGAGGAGCCGGTCACGATGGCCGTCTTTCCGGTGAGATCGAATAGGCTCATGGTTTCTCTCCCTTCTCGGCCCGGCAACGTCGGCCCGGCAGCCTGTGCCGCATCCGCCAGTATCGCGAGGAAGGCCCATGAGGCAAAGTCCCGGCAAGCAAGCCCCCCTGAAAGCAAGCCCCCGTAAAAGCAACAAGGCGGTCTTCTCAACTTGTCTGGTTGATGACCGTCATGCCGACGCTTGCCGGTTCCTGTTCGGCGTGCGGCGTTTCTCTCGTGCCCGTCCTGATCTTTTCCTCGGCCTCTTTCTGGTCACGCTCGTTCGCGGCTCGGGGCGGTTCATGGCGGTCCTTCTCCTCGGGCTGGTAGAACAGCTCGATGAAGATCGGAAAATGGTCTGAGCCGATGTCGCTCCCCAATTGCAGCCGGTTCAGCAGGAAGCGCTTGTCGTGAAAAATGTGATCGAGCGGCCAGCGCGCATACCAGCGCCGCGCATCGAAAGTGGGATAAAGACCGCGCCCGATGCGCGGGTCCAGAAGGCCGCTTATGCGCTGAAACAGCCGGGTGGTGCGCGACCACGCAACGTCGTTCATGTCGCCGCAGACGATAATCGGATGCTGGCTTTTCACGGAGTCTTTTGCCCCCAGCAATAATTCGGCGTCGCGCTCTTTCGTGCCAGCCCCGATTTGCGGTGGTTCGGGATGCAGACAGTGCAACTCGATCATCGCGCCGGAGCGCAGCCGGATGAGCGCCTTGATGGAGGGCACACCCGGCGTGACCCGCTCAAGAACCTCGACCTCCACGATCTCCAGTCGGGAGAACAACAGCATGCCATAGGTGTTGCTTTGGGGATGCAGCACATGGTGCGGATATCGGTGCTGGTAAGCCGCCAGCCTGCGGTTCCACCACTGGTCGGCCTCGACAACCAGCAGCACATCCGGGTCGAACGTGGCAATGGCGCGGAAGAGGCCGTGCGCCTGCCGATTGTCCTGATAGACATTGGCAATGAGCAGGCGGATCGCCTGGTCCTGCGATACGGTGCGCCCGGCCGCCTTCACCTGTTTGCGGCGAAGGCGCGTGTAGGGAAAAATGCAGCGCAGGTGCCAGAGGAGGCAAAGCGCGGTTGCGCCGGTCAGTGCCATTTGCAGCGGCGTGCCGGACCACATGAGCAGTTGCGCCGCCAAGGTTAGCGCCAGAAGAAGCGCAAGCTGGAGGCGGGGGAAATCCCAGATGCGGATCCACCACCTGCCGCTTTTAATCAGGGGAGCAAGGGTTGCGCCGATCAGGAGCAATGAAAGGGCGGAGACGATAGCGCTCAGCATGGCACGACCAACTCCTTGTTTCCCAGGTTGCCGGAGCAGGGCCGCCCCGTTCAGTCTCACTCTCGGAA
>JAEZBH010000122.1 GCA_023427285.1 Pseudomonadota bacterium | reverse complement strand
CTCATCAGCTATCCCCGCCTGACCATGGCCCTGGCGGATCTGTTCGCCGCCCGCTTTGAGCCGGACAAGGCCAATCCCGAGCAGGAAGCCACCATCCTCACCGATATCGAGAACGAGCTCGCCAGGGTGGAGGCGCTGGCGGATGACCGCATTTTGCGGCTCTACCGCTCGGTCATTCTCGCCACCATGCGCACCAACGCTTACCAGCCGGAGCGCCCGGCGCTGGCGTTCAAGATCAACTCGGGCCAGGTGCCGGGCCTGCCCCTGCCGGTGCCGTTCCGCGAAATCTTCGTGTACAGCCCGCGCGTCGAGGGCATCCACCTGCGCGGCGGCAAGGTGGCGCGCGGCGGCTTGCGCTGGTCTGACCGGCGCGACGATTTCCGCACCGAGGTGCTGAGCTTGCTCAAGGCGCAGATGGTCAAGAACGCCGTGATCGTGCCCGTGGGCGCGAAGGGCGGCTTCTACGCCAAGCAGCTCCCGCTTGCCTCTGACCGCGAGGCATGGCTGGCGGAGGGCAAGGAAGCCTACAAGATCTTCATCCGCTCCCTGCTCTCGCTGACCGACAATCTGGTGGAAGGCGTCGTCGTGCCGCCGCTGGACGTGGTGCGTCACGACGAAGACGATCCCTATCTGGTCGTTGCGGCCGACAAGGGCACGGCCACCTTCTCCGACATCGCCAACGCCATCTCCATCGAGCACAACTTCTGGCTGGGCGATGCCTTCGCCTCGGGCGGCAGCAAGGGCTACGATCACAAGGAAATGGGCATCACCGCGCGGGGCGCGTGGATTTCCGTCGAGCGTCATTTCCGCGAGATGGGCATCAACGTGGCAACGGACCCGATCCGGGTCGTGGGCGTCGGCGATATGTCCGGCGACGAGTTCGGCAACGGCCTCTTGCGCAGCCGCTCGGTCAAGCAGGTGGCGGCGTTCGATCACCGCCACATCTTCCTCGATCCGAACCCGGACCCGGAGGCAAGCTTCGTTGAGCGCGAGCGTCTGTTCAACCTGCCCCGCTCCTCGTGGATGGATTACGACGCCGCTCTCATCTCGCCGGGCGGCGGCGTGTTCCCGCGCACGGCCAAGTCCATCGAGCTGACGCCGGAAATCCAGGCCATGCTGGGCGTGACGGAGACCAGCCTCAGCCCGGTCGATCTGGTCCGCGCCATTCTCAAGATGGAAGCGGATCTCCTGTGGATGGGCGGCATCGGCACCTAGGTGAAGGCCGCAAGCGAGCCGCAATCCGCTGCGGGCGACAAGGCCAACGACCCGGTGCGCGTCGATGGCGAGGAGCTGCGGGTGAAGGTGGTGGGCGAAGGCGCCAACCTCGGCTTCACGCAGGCCGCCCGCATTGCCTTTGCCCGCAAGGGCGGCCGCATCAACGCTGATTTCATCGACAACTCGGCGGGCGTGGACTGCTCGGACAATGAGGTGAACATCAAGATTCTCCTCAACCCGATCGTCGCCAGCGGCCGTCTGGCCGAAGACGAGCGCGACCGGCTGCTGGTGGAGATGACCGACGACGTGGCCGACATCGTGCTGCGCGACAACTATCTCCAGACCCAGGCCATCTCCATTGCAGAGATCGGCGGGGCCCATGCCGTGCCCGCCTATGGCCGCCTCATTCAGACGCTGGAGGCCAGCGGCCACCTCAACCGTGCGGTTGAGGGCCTGCCGTCCGATGCGGAACTGGAGCGCCGCATCACGGCGGGCGAAGGCTTGACCCGGCCCGAACTGGCCGTGCTGCTGGCCTATGCCAAGCTGCGCCTGCATGAGGCGCTGCTGGACTCAGCCGTGCTGGATGATCCCCTCATGCACAAGGAGCTGGCGCAGGCCTTCCCGAAGCTGCTTCAGGAGCGGTTCCCGGAGGAGATCAACAGCCACTCCCTGCGGCGCGAACTCATTGCCACCAAGCTGTCCAACGCCGTCGTCAACCGGGGCGGCATTACGCTCGCCTTTGAACTGGCCGAGGAAACCGGGGCCAGCCTCGATCAGGTGGTCGGCGGGTTCGTGGTCGCGCGGGAGGTCTTCAACGTGCGCCACCTGTGGCGGCTGATCGACTCCTGTGACTACCGCATCCCCGCAGAGTTGCAGATGCACCTGCACCGCGAGACGGCCAGCGCGCTCAAACACCAGATCGAGGACATTCTGCGCTTCGCCAATGAGATGATGGAGCCCTCCGTCATGATCTCGCGGCTGAAGCCCGGCATCGATCGGCTCATTCCGCAGGTCAACGACCTGCTGCGGCCCGAGCCGCGGGCCATGGTGGAGCATTACCGGCAGATGCTGGTGGATCGCGGCACGCCGCAGGAGGTGCTGGACCCGCTGGTGCAGATGATCGTCCTGAATGGCGGCGTGGGCGTTGCCCTCTTGGCTGAGGAACTGGGGCTGGACGAAGCAGACATTGCCCATGCCTACACCCTGCTTGGCGACCGCCTCGGTCTGGACTGGGCGGCAGGCATGGCCGCCAACCTGCATCCGGCCGATCCGTGGGAGCGTCTGCTGCTGGCGGGCACAGCGCATGATTTCGAGCGCGTGCGGCTTGAGCTGATCCGCCGCCTTGTCATGGCGAACGATGCCTCCTCAGCACAAGCGGTGGTCGAGCAATGGCTTGAGGAGCAGGATCTCTGCGCCCGCCGCGTCCGCGCTCTGGTGGAGAATGTGCGCGCCTCCAAGCCCGCCACCACCGCCAAGCTCACCCACCTCGCCTCGCAGGTGCGCCAGCAACTGACGCGGTGAGGCGTTTTGAAGGGTATGCAGGGGGGATCGTGTCCCCTCCTGCCAACCTTCCGTTAGAGCGGATTGCAACCTGCTTGAAGCAGGCTGCCGCTCTAAGTCTTTTGTTGGTCGCGCTTTCTTAGCCGCAAAGCGTGCGCTTTGCTCGAAACCCGCTCTAAAGGCCGCGTCCTTCAATCAGGGCGCGGCCTGTTCTTTCCGGGGTCAGGTGCCGTCGCCTTGGCGCGAGGTCCCGGCTCAGCTCGAAGGCGGCCTCAGTTCTCGCCTCCTCCGTGTCCCAGCGAAGCAGAATGGCATCCTCTACCACCCAGCGCCCAAGCCGCCGCGTCCCGAGGAGGTGGTCGCCGAAGCCTTCCAGCCGGTAGAGCTGGTTCAGAACCGGCACCACCAGATGGTCGTCGGTAATCGTCCAGACGATCATGGGTGTTATGGTTCGATGCATTTCAATGAAATGGTCCGGATGATCCATGAGCGCGTCGGTGACCAGATCATCGAATTCAACTGGATGAATGCCTTTTGCTGGCAGCATCCACAACTCCCAGCGTCCGGCATCCGGGTTGTTCACCCACATGGCTCCGCGCGGCGCGGCCTCGGTCTTGTCCAGCAGACGCAGGAGCGCGTGGCCGTCCGCTACCAGTATTCTCTTATCCATGTCAGAACTCCCGTCTGTGGATCAGAAACCGCATGGACCATTACCCGTGCGGTCAACGCATCAACGGCGATGTAGCGGCTGTCGGGAGTCCATTTGCAGGCACGGGTCCAATTCTTCGAGAACTCCCGGCTTGCCTCCTTCCTCTCCGCCAGAATCTTCTCCAGCCCGGCATGAAGCACCAACTCGTTGAGCTGGTGGGTGTGAACGGTGTTGACCAGCCGCCGGTCGGGAAAGTGTTCGGCACGGAACAGCAAGGCGATGCAGGCTTTAAGGCCGATCTCAACCGCATATCCCGCCAGATAATAGGCGTTGGCGAAGCGCCCGTGTTCCAGCAGCAGCACGGCGTCCGCGCTCTTGGACTGCGCAATCGTTTTCAGGTCGTTAAAGCTATGCTCCAAAGCCATGGATGTTTGATGCCTCGAAACAGGGAACCTCGAAGATCAAACCACGGCAGGGTGCAAAGTCGATATCTTAAAA
>JAEZBH010000532.1 GCA_023427285.1 Pseudomonadota bacterium | reverse complement strand
CTTCCGCAGCGGCGGCGGCTTCGGCGAGCGTTCGGGTGGCGGCTTCGGCGGCGATCGCGGTGGCTTCGGTGGCGACCGTGACGGCGGCTTCGGCGACCGTCCGCGTGGCCCGCGCGGTCCGCGTCGTTTCAGCTAAGCTCTGATCCAGCTTAGACACTGAACACAGGTACGGCCACCCAATCGGGTGGCCGTATTTGTTTGTGCGCCTGAATATTTTCGTATCAGACACCGATGTTACGATAACCGCCCCGTCCGCGCCCTCAGGGGGCTTGCCTTCCGCCCGGTTGGCGGGTTTGATAGCGGCAAATACGCTATAACTATTATTTTGGGGAGGCGATGCGCATCATGACCGGACAGACGATCACCCAGACCCTCAAGTCCAAACTGCGGCTGCCCGTGGTTGCCGCGCCGATGTTCATCCTCTCCACCCCGCGCATGGTGATCGCCCAGTGTCAGGCAGGCATCATGGGTTCGTTCCCGTCCCTGAACGCCCGCCCCAAGGAATTGCTGGACGAATGGCTGACCGAGATCAGCCAAACGCTGGCGGACTACAGCGCGGCCAACCCTGACCGGCCTGCTGCGCCCTTTGCCGTCAACCAGATCGTTCACCGCTCGAACGACCGGCTTGAGCATGACGTTGAGCTTTGCATCAAGCACAAGGTGCCCGTCGTCATTACCTCGCTCGGCGCTCGGCCCGAGATCAACGACGCCATTCACAGCTACGGCGGCATCGTGCTGCACGACGTCATCAACGCCACCCACGCCCGCAAGGCGCTGGAGAAAGGCGCAGATGGCCTGATTGCGGTTTGCGCCGGGGCGGGCGGCCATGCCGGAACCCTCTCCCCCTTCGCTTTGGTTCAGGAAATCCGCCAGTTCTTCGATGGCCCGCTGCTGCTCTCCGGCGCCATCGCCAACGGTCGCGCCGTGCTCGCCAGCGAAGCCATGGGCGCTGATTTTGCCTACTGCGGCTCGCTGTTCATCGCGACCGACGAGGCCAATGCCGCGCCGGAATACAAACAGTGTCTGGTCGATGCCGTGGCGGACGACATCGTTTACACCAACCTGTTCACGGGCATTTCCGGCAACTACCTGCGCCAGTCCATCGAGGCGGCAGGGCTCGATCCGAAAAACCTGCCCACCTCAGACCCCTCCAGAATGAACTTCGGCTCCGGCGGCAATCAGGCCGCCAAAGCCTGGAAGGACATCTGGGGCTGCGGCCAGGGCATCGGCGTTATCGATGCGGTGGAGCCGGTCTCGGCCGTCGTTGACCGCCTGGAGCGCGAGTACAATGCCGCCCGCGCAGCCCTCTTGGGCACGCGTGACGCACTGGCTGCGGAGTAACTTCGTTTTTCTTTATTGCAGGAGGGTCTTGACCCTCCTGCACCTCCCTTCGGTTTGAACGACCGCATCTGGCACCAGCGGTAGAGCACACGGGAAAGCCCTTCTGACAGGCGCGGCCCTTTCAAACGAATGGGGGATCTTAAGGGGGTTATAGACCCCCTTAAAAACAAACCTTCGGAAAACAAAAAAGCCGCCCCGGTTGGAGCGGCTCTTTTGTTTTCGGCTGGCGTCCGTCTTAGCGGAAGTTGTCAGCGTACGCCTGAATCTTCAGCGTGCGCGGCTGTTCCGGCACCAGCGCATATTCGATGCCGTTGCGCGAGGCGTAGGCGATGGCCGCTTCCTGCGTTGCGAAGCGCAGGCGCACCTGGCTCCGGGTATCCTGCGATCCGGCCCAGCCCATCAGCGCGTCGGGGCGCTTCTTGTCTGCCGGTTCGAATTCCAGAACCCAGTCCTGATACTTCGCCTTGCCAGACTGCATGGCATTCTTGCTCGGCTTATAGATACGCGCGGTCATGTCTTAAACCCTCCGTTCGGGGCCGTCCTGCCGCGTGGCGCGGTCAAGGTCAAGCCCCTCAGAACTACGCTTGAAAACGCACTCAGGCTTCCGCCGGGGCCTCGGGCGATCCGCCGGAGGGCTCGGCATTGGCCTCCCCTTCTCCGTTCTCGCCTTCGCCCTCGTCACCTTCGCTGGCAACGTCGCGAATCTTGGCCACGGACACCACGTGCTCCTCGTTCGACACGCGGAACAGCGTGACGCCCTGGGTTGCACGGCCTGCGATGCGCACGTCGGCGATGCCGATGCGGATCATCTGGGCCTGGTCGGTCACCAGCAGCACCTGATCCTCCGGATCGACCGGGAAGCTGGCGACCACCGGGCCATTGCGCTCCGACATCTCGATCGCGGTCACGCCCTGATTGCCGCGGCCCATGGTGCGATACTCGTAAGACGAGGTTCGCTTGCCATAGCCGTTGCAGGTGACGGTCAGAATGAACTGCTCGCGAGCGCCCAGTTCATCCATACGCTCTTGCGAGAGCGTCCGCTCGCCCGGCTCCGCCTTCCACGGTGCTGCACGCAGATACTGCTCGCGCTCTTCGGCTGAAACGTCGCGGCCGCCGTTCAGAATGGTGAGCGAGATCACCTCGTCGCCATCGGCCAAAGTCATGCCGCGCACGCCCGTTGAGGTGCGGCTCTGGAACACGCGCACCGCATCCACCGGGAAGCGGATGGACTTGCCGCCGCGCGTTGCCAGCAGCACGTCGTCATCCTCGTTGCAGAGCGCAACGCCAATGAGGCGATCGTCCTGCGCGTCATCCTCGAAGCGGATGGCGAACTTGCCGTTGGACGGAATGTTGGTGAACGCATCCATGCTGTTGCGACGCACGCTGCCCTTGGCGGTAGCGAACATCACGTCCAGCGTTTCCCACGTCGTCTCGTCTTCCGGCAATGGCATGATGGTGGTTATGCGCTCGCCAGCCGCCAATGGCAGCATGTTGATCAGTGCCTTGCCTTTGGACTGGGGGGTGCCAATCGGCAGACGCCAGACCTTTTCCTTATAGACGATACCGCGCGAGGAGAAGAACAGGACCGGCGTATGGGTATTGGCGACGAAGAGGCGCGTGACGAAATCCTCGTCGCGGGTCGACATGCCGGAACGGCCCTTGCCGCCGCGACGCTGCGCCCGGTAGGTCGTCAGGGGCACGCGCTTGATGTAGCCGAGATGCGACACCGTGACGACCATGTCCTCGCGGGAAATCAGATCCTCGTCATCCATATCCGGACCGCCTTCGACG
>JAEZBH010000485.1 GCA_023427285.1 Pseudomonadota bacterium | reverse complement strand
CTAGTACAGGCGGGCCTGTTCATAAGGCGGCAGCGCCCTCGCGTCCATGCCGTAACCGGCTGACTCTTGCATTTGCGACACCAATTGCTCATCTGGCCGCCGTTTCTGCGCAAAACATGAAAACGGCCACTAAATTTTAGGCTATACCGCCCGCGAAGATGCTCAACAGCCGCATCTGCTCTCTGGCAGGGGATACAGCACTCATGAAATTGAAGCCCTCAGACCTGGCTACGGGTCGCAACTGACATGGTTTTCGTTCTCGCCTCCGCCAGTCCGCGCCGCCTCGATCTCTTGGCCCAGCTGGGCATCACGCCGGGCCACGTTGCCGCCAGCGATATTGATGAAACGCCCGGCAAGATCGAGCTTCCGCGCCCCTATGCCGAACGCCTTGCCCGTGAGAAGGCTGAGGCCGTGGCCGCCCTCAATCCGGGTGCCATCGTTCTGGCCGCCGATACGGTGGTTGCCCTTGGGCGGCGCATTCTGCCCAAGGCGGAGACCGAGTCGCAGGCGCGGGCCTGCCTGAAGCTGCTGTCTGGCCGTCGCCACCACGTTTATACGGCGGTCGCGGTGATCGATGCCAATGGCACCGTGCGGGAGCGGGTTTCCGACACAGTAGTGAACGTGAAACGGCTGACCGAGGATGAAATCGAGGGCTACATCCAGTCTGGCGAATGGCAGGGCAAGGCGGGCGGCTATGCCATTCAGGGCCGTTTCGCTGCCTACGTGAAGGCCATGTCCGGCTCCTATTCGGGCGTCGTTGGCCTGCCGCTGTACGAAACCAATGCGCTGCTGACCGCCAGCGGCCTGAGTGCGGGTGCTGGGGCCTGATGGCGCTTGAGTGGCTGATCGAGACGTTGCCGGGGGAGCGCCGCGCCGCGCTCGTCAACGGCGAGACGCTTGTTGAGATCCGCCTGCTGCGCGACGAGACCGACCCGGTGCAAACCGGGGCGATCTTTGCCGCGCGTCTGCGCCGCAAGACCGGGCCGAATCGCGCTGTGGTCGATCTGGGCGGCGGGCAGGAAGCGTTTCTTCAGCCCGTTCCCGCAGGTCTGAGCGAAGGGCGGCTGGTGGTTGTCGAGATCACGCGCCCGTTGCTTCCCGAACCGGGCAAGACCAAGCTGCCCCATTGCCGCCCCGCATTGCCGGAGCAGATGGCGGGCCAAGCCGCGCCCACCCAGCCGGGGCTGCTGACGCCCGCGCCGCTCTGGACGCCGGTCGGCGCACCGGCTCGCACCGTACAGCGCCTGCCCGCCGAGCTTGGCGTTGATGAGGCGCTGGATGCGGCGGTATCGGGCGAGGTGGCGTTTCCGGGCGGGATGCTGACGCTGGAGCGCACCCGCGCCGGTCTTGTGATCGACGTTGACGGCACGGGCTCCGCCTTGGACGTGAACGTGGCCGCTGCCCGTCTGACGGCGCGCTTGCTGCGTCTTTATGCCATTGGCGGGCCGGTGATGATCGATTTCCTCACCGCAGGCAGCAAGGCGGACCGGGTAACGGTGGCCGATGCCTTCGATGCGGCGGCAAAGGATGACCCCACCCCCTTCGAGCGCACCGCCATCAACGGCTACGGCCTGATGCAGGTGATTCGCCCGCGCCCCGGCCCATCCATCATCGATCTGCTGTGCGGCACGCGGCGCAGCCAGTGGTCCGCCGAATCAGTGGCGCTGCGCCTGCTGCGCGAGGTGATCCACGCCCGCGGGGCAGGGGTTCGGCGCATCGTGACGCAGCCTGAGGTTGCGGACGTGCTGGGCCGCTGGCCTGATCTGCTGGCCCGTGCAGAAGCAAGGGCAGGTGCTCCAATCGAAGTCTTGGCGGATCCCCAGGTTCCGGATTATGGGTATGTTCATGTCCAGCCTGTCTAAACTCTCTCCGGCGAAATGCTCTCTGTGCGGCAAGCCCGTCGTCCCCCAGTTCCGTCCGTTCTGCTCGGCAGGCTGCCGGGACCGCGATCTTTTGAACTGGCTTGGGGAATCTTATCGGGTTCCCGGTCAAATAAATGATGATGAAGCAGAAAGACCTCTGGACAACCCTGATTCAGATCGCTTATAGACCCGCCACCGCTTCGGCGCCCGGGTAGCTCAGTTGGTAGAGCAAGGGATTGAAAATCCCTGTGTCGGCGGTTCGATTCCGTCCCCGGGCACCACCTTCCGCTAGCAGCGGCTTCCCCCCAGAAAATTCACAAATCCGCTTCCATATCGGGCTTTCAGGTCTGGCTGGCAGGTTTTTTGCGCGCTCGGCGTTTGCCGGAGAGCCGTAACCCCCGCGAATCAGGCGCGCGCCATGGCCGTTTTCCTCGCCTGCTTCGATTAATATTTTCTGGTTATATTCTTTGCATATAGGGTGCTTGTCGTGCCGCCCTCCGCTCGCTTTTGCTGCTTGCGCGGAGATTGGGCGTGCGGACGCAGTGGGGGGAGCACGTGAAGGATCACGACAGGGGCGATAGATTCCTCAACGAACCTGTTTCAATTTATCTCGATCTGGTGCGCTTTCTGGCGGCGCTGGCGGTTCTGATTGGCCACGGCGTGCAAGACGGGTTGTACACAGGCTCGTTTGTGCTCGCCAGCCTGAGCCATGAAGCCGTGATGGTGTTCTTCGTGCTGTCTGGCCTGGTGATTGCCGAGACATCGCTGCGCAAGGGGCGGGATGCGCGTGCTTTTCTTGTGGCGCGGGCCGCTCGCATCTATCCGGTGGTCATTCCCGCCATCATCCTCAGCTTCGGCCTTTACGGGCTGGCGGGCTGGCTCGGCCTCAATGCGCCTGACTGGGCGGATGACCCTGACTATTCCCTTTCCACGCTCTTCGGCTCCCTCTGGTTCCTCAATGAAAGCTGGAACTCAGGGATGATCCTCCCGTGGAATTCCCCGTACTGGTCCATCTGCTACGAGGTTTTCTACTACGCCCTGTTCGGCTGCCTCGTGTTCGGGCGGGGGGCATGGCGCTGGCTCAGCTTTGCTCTGGTGGCCCTGCTGGCGGGGCCGCGCATTCTGGCGTTGGCACCCATCTGGGCCATGGGCGTGTGGATCGCCATGGACACGCGGCTGCGCCTGCGCAGCCCGCTTCCGGGCCTGTTTCTGGTGATCGCAAGCTGGGCGGCGGTGTTCTGGCTGGATGCCAGCCGCTTCGACCACGCGGTGCAAGACTGGCTCTATGCAACGGTGCCTGGCTGGTGGCGGCTGAGCATGTCGCAATACGTGGTCACCGATCACCTGATCGGCCTGCTCATCATGGCCAACTTCATTGGCTTTCACGCGTGCAGCGCGTGGTTTGCCGGTCTTATGGCCCGCATTGAAAGGCCGGTCCGGTTCATGGCGGGCGCAACCTTCTCGCTTTACCTGTTCCACCGGCCCATGACGAAGTTCCTGAGCGCGGCGGGCATGGACACGGGCAATGACCCGCTGGCCTTCACCGGGGTGCTGGCGGGGATAACGCTGCTGTGCGTCCTGCTCGCGGAAGTGACCGAGAAACGGCGTCATGGAGCGCGCCGCGTGGCGGCTCTGGCGCTGGAGCGCCTGTGGCCTGCCAGAGCGGTGCAGGTTGCGGCACCGGCACGGGTTGGCAATTCCTTGTTCTGACGCAACCAATCCGCTCGTGCTTCGTTCCGCTCCCAAAAGGGTGCGGTCAACCCGATGGAAAACGAACCACCTTCTGAGGGCGATGGCCGGTTTCTGACGAAGCCGGTTTCAATTTATCTGGACATCGTGCGCTTCATGGCGGCGCTGGCGGTGCTGATCGGCCATGCCGCCGACGACGGTTTGTATCAGGGCCGCTACTTCCTCTACGGCCTTGGCCATGAGGCGGTGATGGTGTTCTTCGTGCTGTCGGGACTGGTGATCGCCGCCACCACGGCGGGGCAGGGCCGCACCCTCAGAAGCTTTGCAATTGCCCGGCTGGCGCGGGTTTATCCGGTGGTCATTCCCGCCATCCTCCTCAGCTTCGCCCTTTACGGGCTGGCGGGCTGGCTCGGCCTCAATGCGCCTGATTGGGCGGATGACCCCAACTATTCCCTCTCGACGCTCTTCGGCTCCCTGCTGTTCCTCAATGAAAGCTGGAACTTAGGCATGATCCTGCCGTGGAATTTCCCGTACTGGTCCATCTGTTACGAGGTTTTCTACTACGCCCTGTTCGCCTGCCTCGTGTTTGGGCGGGGGGCATGGCGGTGGGCCTGTTTCAGTGCGGTTGCGCTCATCGCCGGGCCGCGCGTTCTGGTGCTGGCTCCGGTCTGGGCGCTGGGCGTCTGGATCGCGCTCGACCCGCGCCTGCGGCTGCGCACCCCCGCGCTGGGGCTCGTTCTTGTGGTGGGCACATGGCCGCTCATTTTGTGGACCGGCATGGCCGAGTGGGATGACGCCCTGAAACTCTGGCTCCATTCCACCGTGCCGGGCTGGTGGCGGCTGGTGTCCTCTGAAAAGATGCTGACCGATTATCTGCTTGGCCTGCTGGTGATGGCGAACTTCATCGGCCTGCACGCCTGCGCGGGCTGGCTTGCGCGGCCTTTGCGCCTGATCGAGCGGCCGGTGCGCTTTCTGGCGGGGGCCACCTTCTCGCTTTACCTGTTCCACCG
>JAEZBH010000337.1 GCA_023427285.1 Pseudomonadota bacterium | reverse complement strand
AGCAAAAGACAAGCAAGGGGGATCTATAATCCCCCTTGCAACCCCCTATTCGTTTTTCGGACCGCGCCTTTCATGCCGGGCTCGGCCCTGTAACATTTGCTCAAAGAAAAGGGCCGCACACGTATTTACGCGCACGGCCCGAAACGAATGGGGTGCAGGGGTTATAGACCCCTGCAAAAAATCCCATAAAAATAACCACTTCAATCCAGCAGGTGCTTCTTCCAGAACATCAGGCTCGACCAGAACTGGGCATCCACATTGTCTTTTTTCTTGAACTGGTGGCCTTCGTCTTTTGCCAGGAAATGCCAGGCCTCGCCGCCGCCCTGGCGCACGGCCTGCACGATCTGGTCCGCTTCCGAGGCGGGCACGCGCGGATCGTTCGCGCCGGTCACCACCATCAGCGGCACCTTGATTTTGTTGACGTTGGTCAGCGGCGAGATGGCCTCAAGGTGCGCCTTCATCTTCGGCTCGCGCTCGTCGCCATATTCCACGCGGCGCAGGTCGCGGCGGTAGCCTTGCGTGTTGTTGAGGAAGGTGACGAAGTGGGAGATGCCCACCACCTCAATTCCGGCCCGCACCTTGTCGGAATAGTGGGTGAGCGCCGCCAGCGTCATGTAGCCGCCGTAGGAGCGCCCGGTGATGCCGAAGCGGTCCTTGTCGAGCTGGGGGTCATTGCCCAGCGCATCGAGGAACGCGCCGATGTCCTTCACCGAGTCCTCGCGCTTGAAGCCGTTGTCCAGCGTCAGGAAGGTTTTGCCGTAGCCTTCCGAACCGCGCACGTTCGGGAAGAACATGGCGATGCCCATTTCATTGACGAGGTAATTGTAATTGCCCTGGAATTCCGGGCGAATCTGCGCCTCCGGGCCGCCGTGGATGTGCATGATCATCGGGCGCTTGCCGGGAAACTTTGCAGCATCGGGCCGGTAGAGGAAGCCGGAGACCTCCAGCCCGTCGAAGCTCCTGATCGTCACCAGCTCGGGCTCAACGAACGTTTGCGTGTCAACGCCGCCGGTCTCGCTTTCGGTCCAGCGCGTCACCTCCAGCGATTGCGGGTTCACCGAGAACACATCGCCCGGCGTCTTGGCGGAGGAGAAGGTGAAGCCCACCTCGCCATTGGCCGCAATCTTCAGGTTCGAAATCACGCCCTTGGGCAGCTCCACCCAAAGCGGGGCGATCCTGCGCACGAGATGGTGAATCACCAGCCGCGAGCTGCCCGCCTCGTTGACGACATAGGCCAGGAAGCTGCCATCCTTGGCAATATCGAAGGCTTCCACGTCCCACTTGTCGTTAATGGAAACGGGGGTGGTCTTGCCGGTCTTCGGGTCCAGCGTCGCCAGCCTCAAAAACTCGCCGTGCGCGTCGGTGGTCACGTAAATGGTGCCGTCGGGTGCGAAGCGGGCGTTGCCGTAAGAAACCATGCCGCCAGACTTGCCCGGCTTGGGCGTAATCTGGTGCATCTTGCCGGTGGCCAGATCAAGCAGATGCACCTCGCTCTGGTTGACCGAGATATACTTCATCACCAGCGCGGTCTTGCCGTCGGCTGAAATGTCGGTCGGCTGCCAGCCGCCGCCGGACAGCCGCACCACCATCCGGTTGGTGCCGGGGTCGCGCGGGTCCATCACGTAAAGGTCGTTGTCCTGACCCGTGCGGCGGGTGGAGGTATAAAGGAAGCGCGAGCCGTCCTTGAGCCACACCGGGCCGCCGTTGCGGCTTTTGCCGTCGGTCAGCAGCACAGCGCGCGCTGCGCCGGGGTCGAGGCGGTAGAGCTGATAGAATTCATTGCCCTGCCGGTCCTGCATGTAAACCATCATGCCGCCGCCATTAGGAGCGAACGAGGCGTTGACCACAGGCTCCGCGCCGAAGGTGATCTGGCGGCGGGCAGCGCCAGGCGCGGCCACCTCATGCAGCTGCGGCACATTGCCGAAGCGGGTGTGCAGCAGCGCCCCGCCGGTTTTCGGATTCCAGCCAAGGAAGCTGGCGCTGCGGTATTCCAGATACGCCCCGGTTTCCGCCTTCAGCTCGGCGGGAATATTCGGCAGACCGTCAGCAACAATGCCTGCCGGATAATCAGCATGAGCAGTGTCCGCAGCCAGCATCAGCATGGCTGCTGTCAAAATCTGTTTCATCCTAACCCCTCGAAGAGTCTCTTTGGGCGCAATATGGGACACCTCGCGCCCCGCTTCGTCGTGTTGTGAGACGGACGCCCCGCTACATCAGATGAATTGTTCCAGCCCCGGGTTGTTAGGTTTGTAACAGGAGCATTACTGTCTGCACCAACGTTCATTTTCAGTTCATGCCCCGGCGCGCGCTGGCGCTCTGGGGCAAACCGGGGGTTTTGCAGAATGAATTACCGCGCCTCGCTTCTGGCCCTTGCCGTTCTGACGGCAGCCACTCCAGCCCTTGCCGCCGAGAAGGCTCCCGCCAAGGCCGAAAAATCCGAAAACGCCGTCGCTGCTCCAAAGGTGTTCACGACCGAGCACACCGGCCGCTTCAACGGGCAGGAAGTCCGCTACAAGGCCATTGCCGGCGAGACCTACCTTTATGACGAAGACGAGACCCCCCGCGCGGCCATCTTCTCCACCAGCTACATCCGGCAGGGCGTGAAGGACACGACGAACCGCCCGGTCATCTTCATCTTCAACGGCGGCCCCGGCTCCGCGTCGCTGTGGCTGCACATGGGCGCGTTCGGCCCGAAGCGTCTTGTGCTGCCCTCTGACGCCAAGGACGACGGCGCTGCGCCCTACAAGATCGTCCACAACGAGCAGAGCCCGCTCGACATTGCCGACATGGTGTTCATCGACCCCGTCGGCACCGGCTTCAGCCGCCCTGTCGGCAAGGGCGAAGGCAAGGATTACTGGGGCGTCGATCAGGACGCCGAGAGCATCGCCAAGTTCATCCGCCAGTGGACCACCCAGCACAAGCGCTGGAACTCGCCCAAGTATCTGGCGGGTGAAAGCTATGGCACCACCCGCGCCGCCAAGCTGGCCGAGGTGCTGGAAGGCGGCTTCAACGGCTACGGCCTGAACGGCATCATGCTGATCTCCGCCGTGCTCGACTTCGGCACCACCCGTTTCCAGACCGGCAACGAGATGCCTTACATCGGCTTCCTGCCGACCTACGCCGCCACCCACTGGTATCACGCCAAGCTGGGCGAAAAGGGCGTGACCATCGAGCAACACGTCGAGCGTGCCCGTCAGTTCGCGGTCAACGAGTATGCGCCCGCCCTTCTGAAGGGCAACAACCTCTCCGATGCCGAGAAGGCGCGCGTGCGCAAGATCCTGTCCGAGCTGACCGGCCTTTCCGAGCAGTATCTCGACCAGACCAGCCTGCGCATCAACGCCTTCCGCTTCATGAAGCAGTATGGCCGCGATCAGGGTATGACCGTGGGCCGCTTCGACAGCCGCTACACCGGCAAGGATCTGGATGAGGCGGGCGAGACCTTCGACAACGACCCCTCCGGCTACGGCATCGCCCCCAGCTACACGGCAGCGTTCAACCACTACATCGCTGACGAGCTGAAGGTCGATCTGAGCGCGCGCGAGTTCAAAACCCTGTCAGGCGAGCCCGGCAAGAACTGGGATTGGGCCGGCAAGAAGCGCGGCGGCTACGTCAATGTGAACGTGGCGGAAGGCCTGGGGCAGATCATGCGCGAGAACAAGGACCTGCGCGTCTGGCTCGCCAGCGGTTACTACGATCTGGCCACGCCGTTCTTCGCCGCAGAGACCACGCTTGCCACCAACGGCCTGGTGAAGGACCGCGTGTCCTACACCTACTACGAAGCCGGTCACATGATGTACCTGCATCACCCGTCGTTCGACCAGCTGATGCGCGATATCCGCAATTTCGTGGTCGCTGGCCGCAAGTAAACCCTAGAGCAGCTTTCGAGCAGGGTGGAA
>JAEZBH010000230.1 GCA_023427285.1 Pseudomonadota bacterium | reverse complement strand
GTTCCATCGGCAGAACGGATCGGCGGGCAGTAAGGCTATTCCCGCACCTACAAACGCCCTCCCTCATATTCGATGCAAGAAATGTCGAACTGCGACAGGGCTTCTTCAAGATAATCCGGAAGCAGAGGCATACCCATTAAATACTCTGCGGTCGTTGCGGTGTGATCGGCTGTCAGGGCCTCAGTGCGCAACCGCTCCCAATTGTCGGGGGTATCATCGCCACGGCCCAACCACGCCAGCGCCACGAGATCGAGTTTCTCATCATCGTTCAGATAGTCGATAAAATTGGTGAGTTCCGATTCCGAGGCGTCGTCCTTGTGATCCTCCAGAATCTCCGCCATGGAATCATCGGTGGGGTTGGAGCCCGGATCCGGAATGGTCACCACATCCTTGCCCATGTACTCGCGGGCCTTGACGATGATGTAGCATACCTTCTCAGAGGATATGAGCGTCGCTGGCCGATCAACCATCTCCGAAACTCCCCATGCCGGGCGCATCCCGTGTTGCAATATACCCGTGCGCAACCATCCACCTCCGCAACCAAATGCAGAGCGCAGGCGCTTCCTCACGCCTGCCCCACATCAACGCACAACCAACTTCACCGATGCACCCGGCCATCAGCTCCCCGACAATCAGCACCTCCCGCCACCGCCGCCCGCGCCATGCCGCAAACGACAAAGGGGCGCAGTTTTTGCGCCCCTTCGGGAAGATCGTTTGAATAAGAAGCGAAAGCCGGAGGCTCAGGCGGCCTGAACGGTAGCAACCTTCGCCTTCCGGCCTGCGGCGATCTTGGCCTCGGCCAAACGGTCGGCCACGGCCGCCGTTGCCATGCCATCCCGGTCTGCCTCACTGAAAATCTGCGCCAAGCGGTCGCCAATGGCTTCCACCTTGGCAACGACACGGGACTGTTCGAAATCGTTCAGGATCTCATGCGAGACTGCAATGATGCCGCCCGCATTGATCACATAGTCCGGCGCATAAAGAATGCCGCGCTCGCGCAAGCGCTCGCCATCCTCAGCCGTCGCCAGCTGGTTGTTGGCAGCGCCCGCCACCACCGGCACATTCAGCGCAGCAATGGTCTTGGCGTTCAACACTGCACCCAGAGCGCACGGTGCCAGAACATCGGCCTCCACCGAGAGAATATCATCAAGGCTGACCGCCTTTGCACCATAGGCCGCGACCGCCGCCGACACGCGATCCTCTGAAATATCGGTCACGATGAGCTTCGCGCCGTCGCGGTGCAGCAGGCCGCACAGATTGCGACCAACATTGCCAAGGCCCTGCACGGCCACGGTTATGCCGTCCAGCGTCTCCTTGCCCAGCTTGTGACGCACCGAAGCGCGCAGGCCATGATAGACGCCCAGTGCTGTATAAGGGCTCGGATCACCGCCTTTGGTTGGATCGCTGCTGAGGCCGCTGACGTGCGGCGTGACCGAACGGATGGTCAGCATATCCGCCACACTGGTGCCCACGTCTTCAGCCGTGATGTAACGGCCGCCGAGGCTGTCAATGGCACGGCCAAACGCCTGAAGCAGCGCCTGCCGGTCGAAATTGCCCTGAGGTGCCATGATGACGGACTTGCCGCCGCCCAGCGGCAGATCAGCCATGGCGTTCTTGTGCGACATACCCTTGGACAGGCGCAGCGCATCGCGAGCCGCCTCCTCGTCGCTGCCGTAATTCCACATGCGGCAACCACCCACGGCAGGCCCAAGAACCGTCGAATGAACGGCAATAATCGCCTTCAGGCCCGTCTCGGCATCGCGCGCAAATACGACCAGTTCATGATCGCTGAAATCAACGGCGGAGAAAACCGTCATCACTGTGCTCCATCCTATGCTTCTGGCTATACTTCTGGCTATGCTTTTGGGTCAGGGCCAGCGCGGCTTGACCAGCCCTGGCCGCGCTTCCTTGTTCTTTCGCGGCAATACCATAATAGCGCCGGTTCGAGTTGAATTTCATTGCTATATCTGTTGTTGAACCCTGATTTTGAGCATATTCTTTGCGTTCATTGTCCAATTAGGCAGAATCTATGCGCGACAGACTGGACACGATCGACCGCCGCATTCTTCACATCATGCAGGAAGATGGCAGCCTCTCCGTCGCGCAGATCGCCGAGCACGTCGGCCTCTCCCACGCCCCCTGCTGGCGGCGCATCCAGCGGCTGGAAAAGGAAGGCGCGATCAAGAAGCGCATCGCCATTCTCGACCGGGAAGTGGTGGGCTTTGATGCCATGGTGTTCGTGATGGTGAAGCTGACCGCCCAGGGCCGTGCCCAGCTGGCGGAGTTTTCCGAGGCCGTGCAGCGCTTTCCTGAAGTGCAGGACTGCCACGTGCTGCTGGGCGAGGTGGATTTCATTCTCCGCATCGTCACCCGTGACATAAAGGCTTACGAGCGATTCTTTTACAACCACCTCTCCAAACTGCCCGGCATTCAGGAAATCCGCTCAAGCATGGTGCTGACAGAGGTGAAGCAAACCCACACCCTGCCAATCCTGAGCGAGGGATGAAATGCGAGCCTGACTTACAATCCCACAGGCGCGACAGCTTGAGACCGGCGCGGCCCGAAAAACGAATGGGAGTGCAGAGGGTCTACGACCCTCTGCAAAAACCTCAAAGAAGCAATCAGCCTGCCCAGTTTTCCAGCGCATCCACAAACGCCGCGAGCCATTTGTTGGTCTGGAAGCCATCAAGCACCCGATGGTCGATGGTGAGACTGACATACGCCATAGGGCGAATAACCAGGGCGTCAGTGCCGTCAATCTCGCGCACGACAACCCGCTTTTCCAGTTTGCCAATGCCAAGAATGGCGGATTGCGGCTGATTGATAATGATGGGCGCGGCCAAAAGGCTGCCGCTGGTGCCGTGGTTGGAGATGGTAAAGGTGCCGCCCTGCACATCGGCAGGCTTCAAGCCATTGGCGCGAGCGCGCTGCTTGATGTCTTCCAGCCGCTTCGCGATACCCAGCAGATTGAGTTCCTGCGCCTTGTGCACGACCGGAACGATCAGTCCCTTATCCTCCAGCGCAGTACCGATGCCGATGTTAATGTCGGAAAACACCTCCAACCCGTGATCGTGAAAGCGACTGTTCACCTGGGGCACGGCGCGCATGGCAGCAACGCTTGCCGCAATGAAATAGGCTGTGAGCGTCAGGTCCGCGCCCTGCGCCTGAAATTCGTCTCTGCGCTGCTTGCGGTCGGCCAGAATACGGGTCAGGTCCGCCTCGAACAGAGCCGTCACATGCGGCGCGGTGGAGACGGAGCGCACCATATGCTCGGCAATGGAGCGCCTCATGCCGTCATGGGGAATGATCCGGTTCGCGCCACTCAATGACGGCTGCGACTGCTCCATCTCCGCCCCCCTCTGCGGCTCGGCTGCTGCCGTTCCCTCAGGCTTGCGCTCGATGTAGGCGAGGACATCTTCCCGCGTAATGCGCCCGCCCCGTCCGGTGCCCGGAATCGGAGCCGGATCGAGCCGATGGGCTTGTAGCAGTTTGCGCACGGAGGGGCTCAGTCGGCCCTCATGACCGTTGCCGAATGCAGGTGCAGGAGATGACGCTTCACCCGGCCCGCGCAGCGGATCGTCCGCGCTCGCGTCCTCAAGGTCCGTTGCGCCTGCGTCCTCACCCATGTGGGTTTCAACGCAGGTATCGGCTCCAACAATTCGTATGGCCGCCAACGGCTGTCCGGCCCCAATGGCATCGCCCGCCTTGGCCGATAGCGCCTCCAGCACACCGGCTGCAGGCGCATTGATTTCCAGCGTCACTTTGTCGGTTTCCACCTCCGCCAGCGCCTCATCCGCCATCACGGTATCGCCAGCGTTTTTCAGCCAACGGATGAATGACATGCGCGTGCCGTCCGGCTGATCGGCTGGTGCCAGAATATCAATAACCGAACCAGACATGACCACTCCCCCAGCCCTCTTCTTGCGTGTGCTGTTTTTCAGAAACGCAGCATCTCACTGATCTTTGCAGCGATGCCCTCTGCGCTTGGCACGGCAGCGTTCAGGAGCACCGGGTTATGCGGGCTGGGAATGTCCGGCATCGTCAGCCGCTCCAGCGGCGCATCAAGGTCGAGAAAACACTCACGGCCTACGGTTGCGAGGATTTCCGCGCCGAACCCGGCGGTGCCGTTATCCTCATGCACCACAAGGCAGCGGTGCGTGCGGCGCACGGAGGCGATCACCGCCTCGCTGTCCCAAGGGCTCAGCGTGCGCAAATCAATAACCTCAACGCTGCGGCCCGCCTCTTGCGCTAGCCTGTCCGCTGCCTGCTCGCAGCGCTCCACCATCGCCCCCCAGGTGACAACGGTAATGTCCCTTCCCTCGCGCGCGGTTTTCGCCTTGCCGAAGGGCAGCACAAAATCACTCCCCGGCCAGGGGCGACGCGCCCAGCCGTGGTCAAGCATGGCGCGATGCTCGAAGAAAATCACCGGATCGTTGCCGCGCAAGGACGCCCGCAGCAGGCCCACCGCATCCTCCGCGTTGGAGGGCACAGCCACGCGCCAGCCGATGGCATGCACGAACTGCACCTCGTTGGTCTGGCTGTGCCACGGATCACCGCACTTGAAGAAGCCGCCCGGCATGCGCACCACCATGGGCGCTGCAAAACGGTTGTGCGTGCGCCAGCGCAGCGTGCCGCAGTCATTCAACTGCTCGCAGGCCGGGTCGGCATATTTGCGGAACTGGATTTCCGGTACGGGCATCAGCCCTGCCAGCGCCATGCCGACAGCACGACCGATGATGCCCTCCTCCGAAAGGCTGGTATCAAAAACGCGGGCCTCGCCGAATTTCGCCTGCAACCCTGCGGTGACGGAGTGAACCCCGCCCTTGGGACCAACGTCCTCGCCGAACACCAGCATCTTCGGATTGACGGCCAGCTCTTCCTCCAGCGTGCGGCGGATGGCGGCAGCCATATTGATGCGCGGGCCTTCCGGCTGCGCCGTAGCCCGGCCACGCGGCAGGGTGTGCCCCTCCGCAGCAAGGCCGCCTTTTTTTTGCACGGCAGTGATGCCGAACTCCCCCGCCTCGCTGAACACGTGCCGGGTGAGATTTTCCGGGCTGGGTAGCGGTCGGGCGAGCGCGGCCTCAAGCGCGGTCTCCACGTCGCGCGCGGCTCTTTGGCCGATCTCCTCCCATGTCTCCTCGGTGAAAACATCAGGGACCAGATAGTCCTTCAGCTTACCCAGCGGATCACGGGACTTTTCCTCCGCCAGTTCCGCGTCCGACTTGTAACCTTGCGTGTCCTGCGCAGAGTGGCCCGACAAGCGCGGCACGGTCAGGCGCAACAGGGCCGGAGCGCGCTGCTCGCGCACGAAAGCAACCGCCTCCTGCGTCAAACGCGCCGCCTCGGCGGGGTTTGTGCCATCGCCCTCGTAAATGCTCAGACCCTGAAATGCGGCAAGATTAGCCGCAATGTTGCCGCCCGGCGTCTGCACATTTGAGCGCACGGAAATTCCGAACCCGTTGTCTTCAATATAAAACAGCATGGGCAGTTGCTGGGTGGTCGCAATGGTGAGCGCCGCCCAGAAACCGTTGGTGGCAACGGAGGCATCGCCACCCAGCGCCACGCTGATTGCGCTGTCATACGCCGCATCCCCCAAGGTCTTGCGGCGATATTCAATTGCCTGCGCCCAGCCGACAGCGGGCGTGTACTGCGCGCCAACGCCGCCGCACATGGGCAAGGCGCTTGGACCGTTGGCGTTGGGATAATTGAATACAACGCCAATATCGCGGCCATCACTGTAACCGCCCGCACGCGCAAGAGGCCCGGCCAACGCCTCGTCCAGCGGCACACCAACCGAGAGCAGGATAGGACGGGAGCGGTAATAACCGCAGATCGCGTCATGCCGATGATGCAGGTTTTGACCGAGCAGGATCTGCGCAAGATCGTGCCCGCGAGCGGAGAATTGGTAGAGGACCTGCTTTTCCGGCACCAGCCGGGTTTCCTCCACGCTGTCCATGTGGCGAGAGACGTGCAGCAGCCACGCGACCCTGCGCCAATCCGGCTGGATACGCGGCGTCTTTGCTGCGGACACAAGCGCCTGAGCATTGGCATTACGACGCGCCTGGGCCATTCTCCCGTCCTTCCCCTGATCTTTTTTTATATAAAAGGATTATGCGCCCGAGGCCGTGCGGTGTCCTCGCATTCACCTTTACCCGAACGATCGTTCGTGCTTTATTTGCGCATCAGATCAGCTTTGGATGCTCGATCATGGCAGATGACCTGGACAGTTATGACTGGAAGCTGCTGCGCGCCCTGCAACGGGATTCGCGGCTGAGCCACGTGCAACTGTCGGAGCAGATCAATCTCTCCCCGTCGCAATGCGCACGCAGGCTTCAGCGGCTGGAGGCGCTGGGCGTCATCCGCGGCTACACGATGGTTGTAGATCAGAAACGCGTCAGTCTTGGCCTGACGGCGCTGGTGCATATCACGCTCGAGCGGCAGGCAACAGCAACAGTGGAGCCGACACGCGAAGCCATTCTCGCCATGCCCGAGGTGGTGGAATGCCTGATGGTCACGGGAGACAACGACTACCAGTTGAAGGTCGTGGTGCGCGACCTGGAGGCGTTTTCAGCCTTCATCAATCAGAAGCTGATGAGTTTACCGGGGCTGCAAACCATGCGATCCAATATCGTTCTGGAACAGGTCAAGCCCTATAAAGGCCTCCCGCTTGGCTGAAGGACCAAGCAATATGCGCTATAAGGCAAACACGCCCGAGAAGCTTCGGCAAAATTCTAAATAGGCACAACGTTGCTTTGCCCGGCAGATTTCCGCTTCCACCACCGCGCCCAGTATTCGATATCGATTAACTCAAGCACATGGTATTTGGCCATACTGTTCTCGGACACATCAATGGCGAAGGCTCTCTCTGCTGCTCGTGCATTTAGAATGTCCATTTCCATCAGAACGCCTTCACACAAACTGTCCCGGTAAAACGCCAGATATCGGCTATACAGATCCTCATAGTAATCGTTGGCGCTCCCCTTTGACTGGCGCGCCGCGATACTGCGCGGCAGATGCCGGCGGAAGGCATACCGCGCAAGCCCCCGGTCTATTCCATTGCAACAAAAGAGATGGGCCGGAATTTGGGCAACGACTTCCAGCACAGGCTGCGACAATAGCGGGTGAAGCTGCAATACTGCACTTCCAGCCCGCCCCGGAACCTGATGATGCTGCACACACCAGCTGCTTGCCAGTTGAGCCGCCTTGGCAAGAGACATCTGCTGAAACCCGCCCAACCAGTGCGCACATTGCTGATTTATGTCGAGAACTGCCGTCAGATCTTCATTCACGATTGGGTTTTTACGGCCCGAAAGCAGGGTGCCGAGATCAAGACCCTCATCCGACAGCCATAGCCTGACCGTGTCCCTCAATGCTCCGTAAAACGAATTTCGGGTAATCAGAGCATTATGAACCACGCTCCGCAAAACACCCCACGACCAGCCGTGATTCCAGACATAGTCCTCCGCCGACGCCATTGCACCCTGCATAAAGATCATATCCCCGCCGTGACCGGTCAAAAGGGCCGCGCAGCCATTCTTTTCCAGAAACGCTTCATTGCGCTGACCAGAAATGACATTTCCCAGACAGTTGACCGGCTCCACCTCGAACTCAAATTCTGCGATGGTCGTGGGATCAATGTTTGCGAGACGCAATTCGGTGCATTGAATATCCACGCCGACATATTCGGCCATTTCGCAAGCCCAACGCCGCTCATCAGATTCCGCACTGGACGGAAAATAGCCATGCGAGGCAAAAACGTGCGGGGTATTGATACCGTTCTTCAGTGCTGCAAGGACAATCGAGGAATCAAGACCGCCCGACAAAGAGATACCAACACGGCCGAACACCCCTCCCCAGGCATCGACGCACTGGACAATCACATTGCTTAGAAGGTCTGCGGCACCATCGACGCTCAAATGCTTCGATTTCGAGACAAACTTGCCAGGATGCCAATATTGCTCAGTCCGCGCATCGTTCTCGCCCACACTGAGCACGCCGCCCCGTCGAACCTTTTTGATTTCGTTGAACCCGCTGTTGTCATAATCGAACAAGTGCATCGCGACATGCGACACAATGCGATCCACATTGAAGCTTAGGCGGGTCAACCCGAGATCATGGAAATCGGCTCCGTTTGAGAAAAACAGCACGTAAGCGTCGGTTTCAAAATAATAGATAGACAGCGCCCCGGATGGATCACTGAGAACAATGTTCCTCTGCCCCGTCCGATCCGGACAGAACGCCGCATATCGCCCCCAATACTTGTCCACAAGATGGCGTCCGTTCGTGCATACAATGTCACGGGACTCCTGCTCTGACAGCAACTCCGGCACTAACTCCGCAACAGAGTGACACGAGCGGCGAAACAGACGCCCGATAACCACGCCTTGCGCACCTGCCAGCTTGTAAAGCTTGAGGAGACCGCTTGGATCCTCTCCCGCCGTCAAAACGGTCATTCCAGTGCCGGAAAAGCAAAGCTTATAGTCAGGATGCCGCGAGACAATGTGGGAAACAAGGCGAGCAGCGCGTTCTTTGGCATGCGGCGTTTTTTCAACAACAGCGAAACAGGAGAGCATGCAAACCTCCCTATACAGCCATTATCGGGCGGAACATACTGATCTCGCCCAGATAATTGGTAACGAGAGTTTCCTCTACTTGAACCCAGCAATGGGCATAGAACGGCTCCATTTTCACGCCGAACACCCACACAGGATCAAACCCATATTTTCTGAGAAAATACATGTGAACAATGCAGTCAAAATAGCATCGGTCGATTTCTTTATAGAAAAAAATCCTGATAAATCGAAATGACTGAACAAGATCCGAGAGAGAGTATTTTTGACCCTTTTGACATGATCTCCTTGCCGATTTAGCCGAAATTGATTTTATCAATCGGGCATTGCCTAGGATCTTCACGCCGATCATGGCTTGGCAGTACGCCAGAATGAAACTGATCACCTGCCCCGCCGACACCTGGACGCCGCCCTCAACATCAGCTTCGCTTAAATCCCGCTGCGGTTTGACCACAGAAGGCAAGCGAGTGTGGAGCGCGTTGAATACACCGGCCTGAAGCATGCCCCGCTCGAGAAGGTTTGCGATTGCGGCGCGAAGTTCTGATGGACCGTCCTCAACATCGACTGCGCCAATAGCCCTTTTCCCAGCAAGACCATGCAGGTAGCGGCTGACTTCCGGCCCCAAGGCTGTGTATTTGTCGTTTTGGATATCGAGAAAAACAACGTAACCATAAGCAATGCAGGCGTGGACGTGATCCGCCAGATAATAGACTGTCATATTCCACCCCCAAGAATGTGACACCTGAGCATGCCAAAACGAATTCAGCCGCACCTTTGCCTGACGCTCCAGACAGCACCCTCAGCGCAGACCTTGCCGCACTCTTGGGTCTATCGGCGAAAGCGCAGGCACAACGCATTATTTTTATTCAACACCAGAAATTATCAACAACCTATATTTAGTTTATATTTATAATATTGGAATCATTTAAAATAGAACAATACATAGGCCGACAACGGCGACACAATTCAACAAAAATACACGAAATATCATTTTGATTATTCAGATATGATACATAAATTACAAAAACGAATGATTTTCATTCGGATTTCCAAGGAGAACACCATGATCGAATTGGGAAGCATCTCAATGGAAACCAAGGGCGGCGGGGGCATTTATTACGACAACCCCTGTGAACCGCAGCTTGGACGGTCCCAATATCGCACTGTGTGCCCGTAAAAGAGCCAGAGGAGGTTCGATAATTTCCTTCAGGATGATTACCGATCACCCTCGGCTATTCTTTATTTCAAGCGCAAAGGCTAACCACCCCATACGGGAGGCAACCGAACAGGGAGAAAGTCATGATCGAATTAGGCTGTGTTTCAACTAAAACCAAAGGCCGCCCCTCCGGATTTTACCTCGACAATCCGTGCGAGCCGGACATGGGCTGGTCGCAATTCAGCAAACAATGCCCGTAACCATGACTCAGGCATTGCCTTTCACTGAAACATCACCTTGCGCCCCGGCGGCGAGATAAAATTCAAAGGGGGACCACTCATGATCGAACTAGGACGCGTCTCAACCGAAACCAAGGGCATGTGGAGCGGCTTGTATTGGGATAACCCCTGCGAGCCAGACCATGGATGGTCGGAATACGCCAAAGTGTGCCCGTAATAGCACCTTGCATCGCGTCAGTTTCGCGGAGGCACACATCCGCCTCGTATCATTATCTGTTACTTTGATTTTTCACGAACAGCTTGGCGGCCAGCACGCACACAGACATGCGGCCCCAGGCTGCTTTATTTCCGATTTCTCGAGCCCGGAGATGCCCGTCGGCATCCCCAATCAACAAGCATCAGGCTGCGGCGACGGCGTCGCTCTCTTCTGCGCGCTCCAGACCGGAGGTGCCCAGATGCTTGATGAGCCCCAGAATATGTTTGCG
>JAEZBH010000198.1 GCA_023427285.1 Pseudomonadota bacterium | reverse complement strand
GGCCTCGGCAACGGCAGAACCGATGCCGCCGCTGCCGCCGGTAATGAACGCAACCTTGCCCGCCAGGGGCGCGCTCATGCCGCCGCCCCCAATCCCAGCGTCACCGGGCGGTACTCGCTCCAGTCCACCACCAGTGCGCGGCGGGCAAGCCGCCATGTGCCGCCCTCACGGCGCAGCGTATCCTGATAGCGAAGGGCCCAGACATAAGCCGTGTGGCCCTGTGCGCCCGCTTCGGGGTGCAGGATATGGCTGGCGGTGCAGTAGGTCTCGCCAACGGCGGTGTCGCCCTCAAGCGTCAGCGTCTGGTTGTGGACAACATGCTGCGTCATCAGGAACATCTGGCGCAGCAGGGCCGGGCTCTGGCTTACCTCGTCCAGCCCCTGCTGGGTGAAGCCCGGACCTTCCATCTGAATGTCGTTGGTCAAGATATGGTTCAGCAGGTCCGGCTCGTTGCGGTCCATGGCGCGGGCATAAACGGCGGCGATGTGGCGATACGCCTGCTCGGCCTCAAGCTGTTCTGGCGTTGCACCAACTGGCATGGCTTTCCTCCCCCTTATGGCCTGCTGCGGGTCTTGCGCCCTTTTCAGGTCAGTTTGTTTTCAAATTACAGGGGGATCTATAATCCCCCTGCGACCCCCTGTTCGTTTGTCGGGCCGTGCATGCCATGAAGGGCGCGGCCCTTTCTAACGACCGGGAGGTGCAGGAGGGACAAGTCCCTCCTGCTAACACATCAAACCAAACTAACTGCGGAACTGAGCGGCGATTTCATTCACCGCGCGGGTAATATCGTTGCGGCGGTAGCCGAGCGTTGCGGTTTCAGCCGGGTCCGGCTCGTAGGAAACCGTGTTGCCGCGCCCGGTGTAAAGGGCGACGTCCGGCAGCATCGGGTGCTCCTGATCGAGCGAGGGCACCTCGGCAGTGTTGCCGACTGCGCGGAAGAACAGCTCGAAATACTTGGCGAAGCTCAGGTTCTCATCGCCCACCAGATAGACCTTGCCGTTCTGGCCGCGCTTGAGCGCACCATCAATCGCCTCAGCCAGAGACAGGGTGGAGATGAAATTGGTGCCGCCTGCCGGACCGAACGGCGGAATGCCGAGCTTGCCCTCGGCATACTGCACGTAAGCCTGGAACATCGCGTCGCTCTTGCCCGGCACGCAGCCGACAACGAACGGCGCATCCAGGCTGATGGCGTGGAAGCTGTCGTCCGCCAGCGCGGTCACGCCTTCGGCTGCATCTTTGCGCGAGCGGATGTAACCGTTGGTGGCGATCAGCTCCGGCGCGATGTGCGGGTAGAAGCTGCCAACGTGAATGAAAGCCTTCACGCCCGCCTCTTTTGCCTCTTTGGCGAAGCGCGGCACGGCAATGGTGTTGGCCTTGTGGCAGTGGTCATAAAACGCCGACGAGTCCATGCCCGGCGGCATGTGGCGGATATCGTTGCCTGCGGTGAACACGATGGCATCGAACTGGCCGAGCTGATCTTTGGTGAAGGTGCCTGCCACATAGTCGCCCGCAATGAACGGCAGGTCCTTCAGCGGTGTCGTCTCCTCAGGCGGACGACGGCCCGAGATCGTGACGGCGTGTCCCTGGTCCTTGAGATAAAGTGCTGCGTGGCCACCGATCATGCCGGTGCCGCCGACGACGAGAATCTTCATCGGGTCTCTCCCCCTTGTTCTTGTGAAATCAGAAATTGAAGCCGTTGCCGGTGACGACCGGAACGTTGGTCCACATGCCCTTCTGGTCGCGGTACCAGCCTGCCGCCGCCAGCGCCCCGCCATCCACATTGATGGTGGTGCCGGTGATCCAGCCCGCAAGGCCAGAGGCCAGGAACAGCGCCGTGCCCGCCATATCCTCCGGCGTGCCGAAGCGGCCGAGCGGTATCCAGCGCGACGTGTGGTGCTTGTGCTCATCCGCAATCATGGCGTGGACGGGCACCTGCGGCGTATCCGTCGTCTCCGGCGCGATAGCGTTGACGCGAATGCCCTCCGGCCCCAGCTCCAGCGCCAGCGAGCGGGTGAATCCGGTAATGCCGTGCTTCATCGCCGAATAGACCACGGTGTTCGGGATGCCGCGAAACGCCTCGATGGACGAAACCGAGATGATGCTGCCGCCCGGCCCGCGCTTGCGCAGCAGCGGAATGGCCGCCCGGCTGACCAGCATGACCGACTTCAGGTTGACGGCGTAAACCTGGTCAATGTCCTCATCCGTATAGAACTCAAACGGCTTGATGATGCCGAGGAAGTCGCCCACGTTGTTGACGAGCACATCCAGACCGCCGAAGCGCTGGTCCACCGCCTGAAACAGCGCATCGACGCTGGCGCGGTTGGTCACGTCCGTCACGCTGACAAGGTTTTCAACGCCCGCCGCTTCCAGCGCGGCGCGCACGTCGTTGGCCCGCTCCTCGTTGATTTCGGCAACCACAACCGATGCCCCGGCGCGGCCGAAGCCCTCCGCCGTCGCGCGGCCAATGCCAGCGCCGCCGCCGGTGACAAGTACAACTTTTCCACTGAAATCGATCACATCCGGTCCTCCCTGTGCAAAAGCTATGCAGGGTGGTAACCATTGGCAAGAAGGCACGATTTTGGCACGAGGTTACCAAATGGAAACCACCCCCAGCGCAGGTGCGGCCTATCATCCGCTCACCCTTGAGATCATGGATCTGGTGGGTGACAAGTGGACCCTGCTCATCACCTACACGCTGGGCGAAGGCCCGCAGCGCTTCGCCGAACTGAAGCGCCGCGCCAGCCCGATCAGCGCCAAGATGCTGAGCCAGACCCTGCGCGGGCTGGAATGCTACGGCATGGTGAGCCGCACCGTTGCCCCCACCTCCCCGCCCAGCGTGGAATATGCCCTCACCCCCCTGGGCGCGAGCTTCCTTGACGCCGCCAGCGTGATCTGCGCGTGGACGAAGAACAACATGGAAGAGCTTGCCGCCGCCCGCCAGGCGTTCAACGCAGAGCAGGCGGCGGCGTAACCCCCATTCTTTTA
>JAEZBH010000153.1 GCA_023427285.1 Pseudomonadota bacterium | reverse complement strand
TTTCCGATCAGGTCAGGTGACGGCGGTGCTGGGCCCCAACGGCGCGGGCAAGTCCACCTGGCTCTCCAGCCTGTGCGGGGCGCGCGCGCCAAGCGCGGGCCATGTCTTTCATAATCTGGAAGACCTCTTCCAGATGGAGCCGCGTGATCGCGCCAGGCGGATCGGCTTTCTGGCGCAGGGGCGCGAGGTTGCCTGGGGGCTTGATGTGGAGGCCGTGGTGCGGCTGGGGCGGCTGCCTTACAGCCGCACCGGAAACGGCTCCGGCCCTGCCGATGATGCCGCTGTCGAGGCCGCCATCGCTCGCTGTGAACTGAAGGGCTTGCGCCATCGCAACGTGCTGACGCTCTCGGGCGGCGAGCGCGCCCGCGTGCTGCTGGCCCGCGTGCTGGCGGGAGAGCCTGACTGGGTTCTGGCCGATGAACCGCTGGCAGGGCTGGACCCCGCCTATCAGCTCGACCTTGTGCGCCTGCTGCGCGAGCTGGCGCAGGAGGGGCGGGGCGTCATTGTCACGCTGCACGATCTGGCGCTGGTCGGGCGGCTGGCGGATCGGGTGATCGTCATGCGCGCAGGCAACATTCTGGCCGATGGTCCGGCAGATGCCGTGCTGACCCCTGATGTGATGTCTGCTGTCTATGGCGTTGCGGTTGATGTGCTGACGGCAACGAGCGGCGAGCGCGTTGTGCTGCCCACGCGGCGCTTGCACCTTGGCTGAAGCCTTCAGGCGGCTCGCTCCTTTCGTCATTTTGACAGCGAAATAGCGACGCGCTCCGGCGCTTTGCCTGTGGCCGCTGGCGCGGTTTGGTGGAATCTTCTTCCGCATCGAGATTCCGGGGGAAGGAGAGGATGGCATGAGCGAGGCGAGCGCCCACACCGAGGCACCAGCGGCAACCGGTCCGAAGAAGATCACATGGCCCCGGTTTCGCTGGGAAGACCCGCTGCTGCTGGAGGAAAGCCTGACGGAGGAGGAGCGCCTCATCCGCGACACCGCCCGCGCCTACTGTCAGGAAAAGCTCATGCCCCGCGTGCTGGAGGGCAACCGGCATGAAAAGTTCTTCCCCGAGATGATGATCGAGGCGGGCGCACTCGGCCTGCTTGGCTCAACCCTCAAGGGTTACGGCTGCCCCGGCGTGTCTTATGTCTCCTACGGTCTCATCGCCCGCGAGGTGGAGCGGGTGGATTCCGCCTATCGCTCAACCCTGTCCGTGCAGTCGTCGCTGGTCATGTGGCCGATCTACGCCTACGGCACCGAAGCGCACCGCGAGAAATACCTGCCCAAGCTCGCCAGCGGCGAATGGGTTGGCTCGTTCGGCCTGACCGAGCCGGATGCGGGCTCTGACCCCGGCAGCATGAAAACCCGTGCGCGCCGCGTGGATGGCGGCTTCGTGCTGAACGGCTCGAAGATGTGGATCACCAACTCGCCGATTGCGCAGGTGTTCGTGATCTGGGCGAAGCTGGCCAACGATGAGGGCAAGGACGAGATCCGCGGCTTCATCGTTGAGCGCGGCGACAAGGGTCTCTCAACGCCCAAGATCGAGGGCAAGTTCTCACTCCGCGCCGGCCTCACCGGCGAGGTGGTTCTGGATGAGGTGTTCATTCCCGAAGACCGCATGTTCCCCGAAATCAAGGGTCTCGGCGGGCCGTTCGGTTGCCTCAACAACGCTCGCTACGGCATCGCCTGGGGCTCGCTTGGTGCGGCGGAATTCTGCTGGCACGCCGCCCGTCAGTATGGCCTTGACCGCAAGCAGTTTGACCGTCCCTTGGCGGCGACCCAGCTTTTCCAGAAAAAGCTGGCGGATATGCAAACCGAAATCACGCTGGGCCTCGCCGCCTGCCTTCAGGCAGGCCGCCTGATGGATGCGGGCAAGCTCGCGCCCGAGGCCATTTCCCTGCTGAAGCGCAACAATTGCCGCAAGGCGCTGGAGATTGCCCGCACGGCGCGGGACATGCACGGCGGCAACGGCATCTCCGATGAGTTTCACGTCATCCGCCACATGATGAATTTGGAGGCGGTCAACACGTATGAGGGCACCCACGACGTTCACGCCCTCATTCTGGGGCGTGCCCAAACGGGCTTGCAGGCGTTTGCTTGAGGGTTGGGTTTTGGTTTTGCCAGGAGGGGCTCAACCCTCTTGGCAACCTCTTCCGCAACAAAGCGGATAATTCCTGAACGGTTTGGTGCAACTTGCGCCGCGCTGGGGCGTCCTTTTGCCATGACGGCGGAAGGAGAGAAGCGCCATGACCGACGATACCCGGCGGAGCACCGAGCATCACAGTGCTGACCTTGCCTCAGGCGAGGTGATTGTCTCAAGCGAGCCAGGCGCACCGTTCAAGCAACTGATGCGCGCGGGCAAGCACCATCTGGTGGCAGATGAGCCTATTGATGTGGGCGGCGGCGATTCAGGGCCGAACCCTTATGATTACCTGCTGATGGCGCTGGGGGCCTGCACGTCGATGACGGTGCGCCTGTATGCCGATCGCAAGGGCTGGCTTCTGGAGGGCATGGTCATTTCGTTGCGGCATGAGCGGGTGCATGTGCGTGACTGCGTGGACTGCGAAACCGACGTCACCGGCATGGAGCGCATCCATCTCGACATCGTGCTGCATGGCGCGCTGGAGGACGACCAGAAGGTGCGGCTGCTGGAAATCGCCAACAAATGTCCGATTCACCGCACGCTCACCGGCAAGATGCAGATCGTCACCTCCATCGTGCCCGTCTGAGCCAATTCAGGTGCTTCTACGATGGGAGCAGGGGAGGGCCTGATGGTGTGTGCGTACCCCGCGCATGGGTCCTCCTGCAAAAACATCCCTTTCAAGCCATCACCCCAGAAACAGATCAGCGCAGGCGTCGATGATGGCGTCAGCATCAATTCTGTAATTGCGGTAGAGATCGGGAATGTCGCCCACCTGCCCGAACGTGTCGATGCCAAGCGCGCTTACGCGCTGGCCGCGCACGGAGCCGAGCCATGACAGGGCAGAAGGCGCGCCGTCCAGCACCGTCACAAGTCCGGCGCTGGCGGGCAGGTCGGCCAGCAGCGTCTCGATATGGCTTGGCCGGTTGATGTTCTGTTGCCAGCGGGCGCGGCGGCTTGCCATCCAGTCGCGGTGGATCAGGTCGGGCGAGGGAATGCTGAGCAGGCCAAGGCCCGGAATGTCGTCGGTCATTTGCTCCCACGCCGCAATTGCTTCAGGCGCAACGGCTCCGGTGAAGGCAATGGCGGCCTGTGCGTTCGGACCGGGTCGCCTCAGCCAGTAAGCGCCCCTCAGAAGATCGTTCGTCCAGTCGCTGCCGTCGCGCTCGATCTGCGTTAAGG
>JAEZBH010000284.1 GCA_023427285.1 Pseudomonadota bacterium | reverse complement strand
GGGCAGCATCAAACGGGGAGGTATCAATGAATTCGCAGCGTGTCGTTGTCGTGACAGGCGGAGCCTCAGGCATCGGCCTTGGGATCAGCCAGCTCTTTGCCCGGAATGGTCATCCGGTTGCGATGCTGGATGTTCAGGCCGAAGCGCTGGAGCGGGAAAGTGCGGCGCTTCAAGCAACCGGCGCACAAATCCTTGCCCGAACAGTCGATGTTTCAAATCGGGATCAGATGGATGCCGCATATGCTGCAATCCGTGCCGAGCTTGGCCCCATCAGCATCGTGATTGCCAACGCAGGCATTTCCGAGGGGCAGAAGTTTCTGACGCTTCCCTCTGAAACCTGGCAACGCATGATCGATATCAACCTGACCGGTGTCTTTCACACCATTCAGCCAGCCTTGCCAGACATGATTGAGGCCAAATGGGGCCGCATTGTCACCATTTCCTCGCAGGCTGCCCAATCAGGCGCGTTCGACCGGGCGCATTATGCGGCTTCCAAGGGAGGCGTCATCGGACTGACGCGTTCGCTTGCGCGTGAATTTGCCGCCCACGGCATCACCGTCAACACTATTCCGCCGTCTCTGGTAGACACGCCACTGGCGCGGCGAAGTGAAAGCACGGGCGATGTGCCTCCGATCGAAACCCTGGCGCAACTCGTACCGATTGCGCGCGCTGGCACGCCTGAAGACATTGCGGCGGCCTGCGAATTTCTGTGCTCTGACCGGGCGAGCTACATTACCGGCCAGGAAATCAATGTGAATGGCGGGTCATGGATGTAACGCGCAATGCTCCACTCCCGCTGCATATCAAATAGAAAAGGCAGAAAAGAATTCAACATCCTCCACCAAGCTGCCGCTCGGGGTGCATACGAGTCTTTTGCACCCCATTTTTTCAAAGTCACTATTTGTCAGCGAGCGGAATACCGCGTCGATCAACTGCTTTCGTCAGCAACATTCCCATCAAAAACACCTGACGGAGAGCTTGATGCAACGACGCCTTGTAGCTCACACCATATGGCGGCTCACAAAAGAACCGCCCAAAAAAAGTCGCCCCAAAGCAGAGGGCAGGAAAAATTCATGGGGAGAAAAACATGCGGAACCGTCAATTTTCATTTCTGACGGCGAGTTCGCTCGCCATCGCCTGCGCAACACCTGTTGCCGCACAAGGCGCATCCAACGACCAGCCCTCACCGGCCCCCGAGATGCAAAGCAGCCGACCTTCGGTCGAACTCTTAAGCGACATTGTTGTCACGGCACGCCGCGTTGAAGAACGCCTTCAGGATGTGCCGATCTCGATCACGGTTTACGACCAGGATCAATTGTCAAATCGAAACGTGACAAATTCTCAGGATCTGGCGATTTACACACCGTCCTTGTCCGCCTACTCGAACTTCGGAACTGAGAATTCGACATTTGCAATTCGCGGCTTCGTGCAGGACATCGGAACACCGCCATCCGTTGGCGTTTATTTTGCAGACGTGGTTGCGCCCCGCGGTGCCGCACAGGGCACCCCCAGCGGCGATGGCGCAGGCCCCGGCAGCTTCTTTGACCTTCAGAACGTGCAGATTCTGAAAGGTCCGCAAGGCACGCTGTTCGGTCGCAACACCACAGGCGGCGCCATTCTGCTCGTTCCGCAACAGCCAACGGACGTTTTCGAGGGCTATGTTGAAGGCTCATTCGGCAATTACGATATGCGACGGCTTCAAGCCGCGCTAAACGTGCCGATCAGCGATACGGTGCGCCTCAGAATTGCGGCGGATGACCATTCGCGCGAGGGCTATCTGCGCAACAAGTCCGGCATCGGCCCCAAAGATTACAACGACATCAACTACACCGCCGTTCGGGCGAGCCTTGTCATCGATGTAACGCCTGATATCGAGAATTACACGATCTTCTCCTACTCCCATTCAAACACCAACGGCAGCACGCACAAGGCCATTGCCTGCGCGCCAAACCTTGGATTTGGCGCTGTCCTTGCTTGCCCGCAAATTGAGGACCAGAAGCAGTCAAGCGGCTTTTTCGACCTTAAAACAAATATGACCGATCCGATTTCGAAACTGGAGCAGTGGCAGGTCATCAACACAACAACCTGGGTTGCCAGCGAGCAGCTCACGATCAAGAACATTGCGAGCTACGCCGAATTTCGCAATGTGCAGCGCGGGCCGATGTTCGGTACGAACTGGTCAATGGGAATTCCCATGCTTGGCATCCCCAACCAGCAGATTGCCTTCAATTTCCTGCGCCCCATACCGGGCGGCAAGACAGCGGCCCAGTCAACGTTCACGGAGGAATTGCAGTTTCAGGGCGCAAGTGCCGATCGCAAGCTCATTTATCAATTCGGCGGCTATGTGGAGATCAGCAAACCACTTGAAACAGTTGGCGTGCAAACCCCGATCATGATCAGCTGCACGGACCCGGACAACTTCCAGTGCATTGACGTGCTCGGCATCGGCGCCAGCGCTCAGACCGGATTCCAGTTCCCGGTGAATATCGGCTCGATCAACCAGACCACGGGCCGTACGCACTTCCGCAACGTTGGTCTCTATTCTCAAGCCACCTACAATTTCTCTGACCAGCTCAGTGCAACCGGCGGCTTTCGCTACACCTGGGACAAGCATACCAACACCAGCCGCCGCCTGACCTACTTATTCCCGGTGCTGCCGCCCTTTACCGGCGATGCCTTTGGCATCTGCACTGACATGACATCGGCACCTTCTTGCTCTGAACGTCTGGAGCAGAAATCGAGCAAACCGACCTGGCTGATCAGCCTCGACTACAAGCCAAACTATGATACGCTGGTTTACCTGAAATATACGCGCGGCTACCGCACCGGCGGCGTTTTTGCAAACTCGCCGATTGAATACCGGGTGTTTGAGCCGGAACAGATCGATTCATACGAAGCTGGATTCAAGGCCAGCTTTTCCGACACGATCCAGGGCATCCTCAACGTCTCGGCCTTTTATAACGACTTCCGCAATCAACAATTGCAGGCCTCTTTTGAACCCGCTCCGGGGGCACCCGTGGCTCCAACCACAGGTGTCGTGAACGCAGGCAAATCCCGCATCTGGGGTTTCGAAGTTGAGACGTCGATCATGCCTTTCCACGGTCTCCGGCTGGATGGCAGCTACGCCTATCTGAATGCCCGGATCAAACGCATCGATCCGATCGTGGTGAATGACCCCAACTACATCGCCAGCAATCAGATTGAAGCAGGCAACAGCCTTTTCCTCTCGCCGGAAAATAAATTCTCGATCACGGCAACCTACACGCTGCCGGTTGAGGAGAGCGTTGGCACCATCACGCTTGGCGCAACCTACACCTACACAGACAAGCAACGATCAACCTACCTCTACAACAACCCGGCGTTCATTGCCGCCTACGGCGCAAATCTCGGAATTGTCGATGACTTCGATCTGCTGAACCTCAACATCAACTGGTCTTCAATCGCAGGATCACCAGTTGATCTCTCCCTCTTTGCCGTCAACGTCCTGAAGGAAAAATACTTCGCGTTTGTGCCTGGCGTTGGAGCACTGGGCGTTGAGACAGCCGTTCTGGGCGAGCCGCGCACCTATGGTCTGCGCCTTCGTTATCGGTTCGGCGGATAGTCCCACATAGCATCTTCACTCAGATCAGGATGCGCCTGCGCGAACAGGGGAATGCGATCGAACCCGCATTCCCCGTCGCTCTGCACACAAACCTTATGTCAAAGGACTTGCGAATGGAAACGCAGCGACAGTCAGCGATCGTAAACGGCGGTGCGGGCGGCATCGGTTCAGCAACGGTGCGGCACCTCTCTGGAATTGGCTACGGCGTGGTTGTTTTCGACACCGATGGCGATCGAGCCAATGCGCTCGTCTCGAGCCTTGATGGGCCGGCCGTTGCGATAACAGGAGAGCAGAGCAGTGAAAATGACGTCAAATCGGCGATCAGGGAAGCTCAGGCGCTTGGGCGCTTTTCTGTTTGCGTGAATGTTGCGGGATATGTCATCGCAACCCCGCCAACCGCCACGGCCGATTGCACCGTACATGATTTGGGCCTGTTCGAAGAAATGGTCAGGAACCATCTCATTGGGCCGTTCAACGTGGCCCGCCTCAGCGCACTGGCCTTCGCAAAAAATGCACCCGATGCGGACGGCCAACGCGGCGTTATCATCAACACCGCCTCAACTGCCGCGTTCGAAGGACAAGCCGGACAGGCCGCCTATTCCGCCTCCAAGGGGGGCATTGCCAGCATGACCCCCTCCATGGCACGAGACCTTGCCCCGATTGGCGTCCGCGTGTGCGCAATCGCCCCCGGTCCGATCATGACGCCCCGGCTTGCTTCTGCCCCGCCAGAGCTTCAACAAAAGCTGATTGAAAATGTTGCCTTCCCGAAGCGCTTCGGGCACCCGGAGGAATATGGCAAACTGGTTGAGGCCATTGTCAGCATCCCCTTCCTGAACGGACAGGTCATCCGCCTTGACGGCGCAATGTCAACACCGCTGACAACATTCACACGCCCCCGCTAGAGCGACTTTCGAGCAAAACGCATGTTTTGCGGTTAAGAAAGCGCGACCAACAAAGGATTTGAGAAGCGGGCGACCTGCTTGCCGCGCTGGTCGCAAACCGCTCTAAAGGCGCAAAACTTTGTGCAGGCACCTGACTGACGTTTAAGTTTCCGGCGCATCGTCATTGAGGATCGGCTGAATAATCAGCCGATCCATTATTTCCGCCATTTGTTCGATCGGCAGAGGCGCAGGCTCACTCAGCCACCATGTCAGAGCCAGCACGAGTGAACTGGCGGCGTGAATGACGCCCAGTTCAACCGGCAGCCACGGCTTTTCCGCCACCGGCCAGCGTTCTAGGGCCACCTGACTGGCTGTACGAATATAAGCATCGCGCATAATTGCGCCTGCGCCACCCACAAGCAGCGCCTTCCAGAGCGCACGGTGCTCCATCACATAGCTGCACATAGCCGCACAGCTGGTGCGTGTGTCAGCGGCATCCAGCACCTTGAGGGATTGCTCGACGAGCGTGTCGATCTCGGACGATGCAATATCGTTCAGAAGCTCGTCTCTGCTGGAAAAATGACGGAAAAAGGTAGCGTAGCCAATGCCCGCTTCCGCCGTAATATCTCTGATGCTGATCTGATCGAGAGGCTTGCGCTCAACAAGCGCGAGCAAGGCAGAGCGCAATGCCTCCCGCGACTTGCGTTGACGGGCATCCATGGCCCGCGGCGAAGCATGACCAGTCTCTGAACCAGCCGCTTGCCGCTTAGTCATTGAAAGGCCACTTCCCAGCCAAAGCCAGCATATCGTCAATCCACAACAAGAAAGGTTCGATAAATAGCACTCGCCATAAATTCACGCAAGGCGACGACGATTTATGGACTATGCAACTGATGCTTTGTTTACTTTGGACGAACGCCGAAATTCGCCTGTTGCGATAAATGAAAAAGCAGCCGATCCGACACCGGACCGGCTGCTCTTTATTCAGCAAAAAAGACTGGTTGAGGATCAGTCTTTTTCAATCTGACTGACGTCGCGCACCGCGCCGCGAGCGGCGTTGGTGGTCAGTGCCGCATAAGCGCGCAGCGCGGGGGAGACATTGCGCTTGCGCCCGAACGGCTTCCAGGCCTTGGAGCCCCGCGCCTCCATTGCCGCCTTGCGTTCAGCGATAACAGCATCATCAAGGTCCAGGCGGATCACGCGGTTCGGAATATCAATCACGATCGGATCGCCCGTCTCAACCAGCGCAATCAGGCCGCCCTCCGCCGCTTCTGGCGAAACGTGGCCGATGGAGAGGCCCGAGGTGCCGCCGGAGAAGCGCCCATCGGTAATAAGCGCGCAGGCCTTGCCCAGACCCTTGGACTTCAAATAGCTGGTCGGGTAGAGCATTTCCTGCATGCCCGGCCCGCCCTTCGGCCCTTCGTAGCGAATGACGACCACGTCGCCTTCCTTCACTTCATTGCCAAGAATTCCGGCAACCGCCGCATCCTGGCTCTCATAAACCCGCGCCGTGCCGTTGAAGGTCAGGATGGACTCATCCACGCCCGCGGTCTTCACAATGCAGCCTTCAGGGGCAAGGTTGCCAAACAGTACGGCAAGGCCACCGTCCTTCGAGAACGGGTGCTCCGCGCTGCGGATTACGCCCGCCTCACGGTCGAGGTCCAATTCCTTCCAGCGGTTGTTCTGGCTGAAAGCCTCCGTCGTGCGCACGCCGCCAGGGGCTGCCTTGAAGAATTCCTGCACGCTCTCATCTGTCGTGCGGCTGATGTCCCAGCGATCCAGCGCTTCAGCCAGCGTTGGCGCGTGAACGGTCGGCAAGCTGGCATTGATGAGCCCGGCTTTATCGAGCTGACCCAGGATCGCCATGATGCCGCCAGCGCGGTGGACGTCTTCCATGTGGACGTCCTGCTTGGCCGGCGCCACCTTGCAGAGGCACGGCACACGCCGCGACAGGCGATCGATGTCTTCCATGCTGAAGTTCACCTGGCCCTCATAGGCCGCTGCCAGCAGGTGGATCACGGTGTTGGTCGAGCCGCCCATGGCGATATCGAGGCTCATGGCATTCTCGAACGCCGCGAAGCTGGCGATGCTGCGCGGCAGCACGGAGGCGTCATCCTGCTCGTACCAGCGCTTGGCAAGGTCAACGATGGTGCGGCCAGCCTCAAGGAACAGCTTCTCACGGTCGGCGTGGGTCGCCAGCACAGAGCCGTTGCCCGGCAGCGACAGGCCCAGCGCTTCGGTCAGGCAGTTCATGCTGTTTGCGGTGAACATGCCCGAGCAGCTGCCGCAGGTGGGGCAAGCCGAGCGCTCGATGACCTTCACCTCTTCATCGGTGTAGCTCTCGTCCGCCGCAACCACCATGGCATCGACCAGATCCAGCGCGACGGTCTTGCCGCGAATGTCTGCCTTGCCCGCTTCCATCGGACCGCCCGAGACGAAGATGGTCGGGATGTTGAGGCGCATTGCGGCCATCAGCATGCCGGGGGTGATCTTGTCGCAGTTGGAAATGCACAGCAGCGCATCGGCGCAGTGCGCGTTGACCATGTACTCAACGCTGTCGGCGATCAGGTCACGGCTCGGCAGCGAATAGAGATGCCATCATGGCCCATGGCGATGCCATCATCAACCGCAATGGTATTGAATTCCTTTGCCACGCCGCCCGCAGCCTCGATCTCGCGCGCAACGAGCTGGCCGAGGTCCTTCAGGTGAACGTGACCGGGCACGAACTGGGTGAAGCTGTTTGCAATCGCAATGATCGGCTTGCCGTAATCCTCGTCCTTCATGCCGGTTGCACGCCAGAGGCCGCGTGCCCCTGCCATGTTGCGGCCGTGGGTGCTGGTGCGTGAACGATAAGCGGGCATCTTCTTGTGTCCTGATAGCCTGTGGTCCCCACCCTTCCTAACCCGCTTCTTCTGAGTTGTTAAATATATTATAAACGATGAATTAGGTCATGGAGGATATTAATGGACCTTCGCCAGCTTCGCCATTTCGTTGCCGTTGCCGATACATTGCATTTCGGCCACGCCGCCGAAGCGCTTGGCATGACCCAACCGCCGCTCAGCCAGTCGATCATGGCTCTCGAACGGGAACTGGGCACGACCCTCTTTACCCGCTCCAAACGTAATGTTGCGCTCACATCCTTTGGCCAGCAATGGCTCGCGCACGTACGCCCGGCTGTCGAGCGCATTGCCGAGTTACCGGAGATCGCGCGGCGGCTGCGCACCGGCATGGCGGGGCGGCTCCGCCTCTCATTCATCAGCACAGCTGATTACAGCGTGCTGCCGCGACTGGTTCAAAGCTATGCAAACGCCTTTCCGGACGTGGAAATTTCTCTTCTTGAGGCAACGAGCGACGTACAGGTTGAGGCCCTGCTGAACGGACAGGTCGATGCAGGCATCCTCATACCGCCACGCCCGGCAATCCCTGCGGCGCTGGAATATCGCCCCCTGCTGCGCGAGCCGCTTGTGGCAGCGGTGCCGGACGCCTGGCTTGACGAAGGACGATTGCCGGTCCGCAACAACATTCTGCAAGGGGATGACTGGATGAACGAGCCGCTCATCATCTTCCCGTCACGGGTATCTCCTGTATTCCATGATCTGGTTCTTGGCTTTTACCATTCCCGAGGATGCCAGCCCTTCATCCGGCAGGAAGCCATTCAGATGCAGACCATCATCAGCCTTGTCTCTGCTGGCATGGGCATGGCGCTTGTACCGGCCTCGCTTCAGCACCTTGCGCGCACAGACGTCAGCTATCTTCAGCTTGCGATCGAACCGCCCTGCCTTGAGACCGGCATTGCCTGGCGGAAGAGCGATGATACCCCAACGCTCTCCTCATTTATCGAAATTGCTGAGACATTGATTTAATGAACGACCAGACGCCCGCTACAAGCAAGGTTCGGGACGGATGGCGATTTATGTTGCTTTTTTATATACAATCAAGTGCAGTATCTGAACCGTCCCTGTAGTTTACCCCTCGCGTACGCGTCTCACAAGGTTACGTGAATGTTTGTTTCTTCTGCTTTTTATTACTTCAAAAAGACGAGTAAAGCCGTTCTGGTTCTTGGGGTCAGCCTGATACCTTTTCCCCTTCAGGCTCAAGATGAGCAGAATAACACCGCTCCTGATCCGGCAGGATACGAAGCACTCATTCGTGAAGCCATTTCCTGGCACCCTTCCATCGTTGAGACCACGTTCAAGCTGCAACAGCAGGAGCAGGTTATCGAGGCCGCCAAATCAAACTACATGCCGCAAATCAATGCCGGAATTTCAAACGGCTATAGCCGCAACGGCAACCGCAGCACCTGGTCTCCACGCGCCAATGTCAGCCTTGAGCAGCGGATCTGGGATTTCGGAAAAGTCTCCAGCGAGGTGAAATCCGCCGAGGCCGACTTCAAGGGCCACCGCATTCAGGTGCTCCAGTCCGTTGATACAATCGCACGCGATGTTGCTCTGGCTATGATTGAAATTCATCGGGGCCGGAAGATGCTGGAAGCAGCCAATGAGCAACTGGAGTCCGTAACGGCAATCAGCAATCTGGTGGAGCGGCGGCATATCGAAGGCGCGGCAACACGCTCCGACATGCTTCAGGCACGGTCTCGTGTGGATGCAGCGGCATCAAGCATTATGCAGATGAATGCGGAATTGAACCGTTGGCAGGCGAACCTGAGCAGCTATCTGGGGCGTCAAATCACCGCCGAAATTGACGCATTGCCGCCCGAATGGCTTTCAAAATCCTGCGGGCAAGCAACGATCAACCGCTACCAGACCCCGACGCTGCTCTACGCCGAAGCACAGGTGGACAAGGCTTCCGCCACCATGAGCCGCGAGAGAGCTGAAACCTACCCAACCATCAGCCTTGGCGCGAGTGCGCAAACCGATATCAACCGCCCCTTTGAAGACACCAGGACCGACTTGTCCGTTGGTTTGAATGTCAGCACCAGCGTCTTTAACGGCGGGATCAGCCGCGCGCGCATTCGCAATTCAGCCTTTGGCCTGAGCGCCGCGCAAGCCGCCTATCAATCGGCGTTGAATGAGGCGGAGCGCCTGCTTGCAGAATCCAAATCACAACAAGCCTTGCTCGACAACCGCTTGAGCACACTCACTCTCAGATATGAGAAGATGCAGGAAACGCGCGAGCTTTACCGTTTGCAGTATATCGAGATGGGCTCGCGGACGCTTGTCGATTTGCTCAACTCCGAGCAGGAGTTCAGTCAGGCCCGCTTTGAGGCCATCAATTCCGAGCATGATCTCGCGCGCCTGGGCGTAAATTGCCTTTATGTCTCAGGCGAGCTGCGCGCGGCGTTCAATCTGGAAGGCATGGAAATCGAAGGGGTAAGACTTTGAGACGCTCGCAAGGATACCTCATCCTTCTCACCGCTCACGCAATCCCTCGCGCAGCCGGTTCAGGGGCTTCAAAAGATACTGAAGCACAGTCTTCTGGCCCGTATGCACATCAACGGTTGCGACCATTCCGGGCACGATCGGGAACGCCTTCCCGGCCTTGTTGACCAGAACATCTTCCTTGGTTCTTACGAACACCCGATAATAGAAAACGTCGGGCTTCACCTCGTCACGAATGGAATCCGGCGAGATGCTCGTCACCTCCCCTTCCAGACCGCCATAAATTGCGTAATCATAGGCGGTGATCTTCACCGTTGCGCGCTGGCCGGGATAAATGAAGGCAATATCCTGAGGCGCCATGCGCGCCTCAATCAGCAGACGATCATCCATCGGGATAATCTGCATGACCTCGCCATTTGGCGGAACAACGCCGCCCACTGTTGAAACGGCAATGCTTTTAACAATGCCGCGCACCGGCGAGCGCAGGGTCAGGCGCTCCAGTGTATCGGCACGACCACGCACAACAGGCTCCAGTGCCTCCACCTGCTCTTCCGAGCGCGCCAAAGCCTGACGTGCCTCAACGACATATTGCGAGCGCAACTCCTCCGCCTTGAATTGCAAATCGGTGCGCTGACGTTTGAGGCGCAAAATCTCAACGCTGCTGGCCGCGCCAACTTTCTGGAGAGATTCCGCAACGCTGATTTCCCGGCTGAGGAGGGAAATGGACTCCTCAACGAGGGCCACCGAACTGGCAAGACTCTGCCGCCTGTCGTGATAAAGGCGGGTCTCAGCGGCAACCAATTCCGGAAACTGCTCCAATTCCGGCGGGAAGGTCAACGGCGTTTCGTTTACTTCGGCCCGAAGACGCACCGCCGCTGCAAGGGCAGCTCGATACTTGGCAGCCCCCTCCTCAACCGTCGATCCGGCCTGGGTCGGGTCGAGCTGGGCCAGAACTTGCCCCGGCTCCACGAGGCTGTCTTGCTGCACGAGCAGTTTGTGCATGATACCGCCCTCAAGAGACTGGATGATCTGCTCTCTTGAGGTCGGCACGACCCGCCCTGTGCCCGTCGCCACCTCATCCAGAGTTGCAAAGGCCGCCCAGATCAAGGCCGCCGCAAACAACCCCGCCAAAGTCCAGACAAGCCGCTTGGCAACGGCCAGCCGCGGATCCGCCTGATCGGCAAACAGCACGTCATCGGAATCGATCCAGCGGCTCATACCTGCTTGCCTTGCATCATGCGCAGCACGGTCTCCTTATCGGCATCATGGGAAATGCGACCGTTCTGAACGATCAGAATCCGATCGACCAGCTCCAGAACCCGCATCCGATGGGTTGCGATAATGACTGTGCGGGGCTCCGACCATGTTTTGAATTGCTGGATGAACTGGCGCTCGGTGACTTCATCCATGGCAGCGGTCGGCTCGTCGAGCAGAACCACGGATGGCTCGCGGATCAGCAGGCGCGCCAGCAGGAGAGCCTGAATCTGCCCGCCTGAGAGACCTGTTCCGCCTTCCTTGACCACATATTCCAGACCCGCACGGTTGCGGCGGATAAAGTCCGTCGCCCCCACCATTTCCAGAACGCGGGC
>JAEZBH010000113.1 GCA_023427285.1 Pseudomonadota bacterium | reverse complement strand
ATCATGTCGGAGGGGGCGATGATGTCCGCGCCTGCGCGGGCCTGATTGAGCGCCTGAGCAACCAGCATTTCGATGGTCTCATCGTTCAGGATCTCGCCTGCCTCCGACACCAGCCCGTCGTGGCCGTGGGTGGTGTAGGGATCAAGCGCCACGTCCGAGAGAATGCCGATCTCCGGCACGGCGTCCTTGATGGCGCGGGTGGCGCGGCACATCAGGTTGTCCGGGTTCGCCGACTCGCGCCCGTCGTCCGTGCGGCGGTCAGCCGGGGTGTTGGGGAACAGGGCAAGGCAGGGAATGCCAAGGCTTGCCGCCTGCCGGGCCGCTTCAACCGCCAGATCGACCGTCAGCCGCTCGACGCCGGGCATGGAGGCGACTTGCGTGCGCTCGCCCTTGCCTTCGATCACGAACAGCGGCCAGATCAGATCGGCCGGGGTCAACACGTTCTCGGCAACCATGGCGCGGGACCACGCGGTCATGCGGGTGCGACGCGGACGACCTGCGGGGTAGGGGGCGAGGGGGAAGTTGGGCACGGATCTTACCTCGATCGGTTGACGGCTGTGCATGAGGCATCCCGGCGGCGGGTCCGGCGTGGCCGGAAGCGTCTGATCTCTGTGGGTGCTTCATTCACCGTATTTTGGTCATTGCGGCCTGTTTCCAAGTCGCTGGAAAATGCTTAGACACGTCTCACGTTTTCAATCAACGGTGTGGATTGTCACAAGTTGGCCAAATCGCAAAAACCGTTGCTGGTTTTTGATTCCGGCATCGGCGGTCTCTCGGTGCTGGCAGAGATCCGCAAGAAACTTCCCAATGCTCCGGTCGTCTATTGTGCCGACAACGCGGGCTTCCCCTATGGCGTGAAAACCGAGGCGGAGCTGGCTGCCCGCGTGCCTGCGCTTTTGGGGCGGCTGGTGGAGCGGTTCGACCCGCAACTGGTGGTCATTGCCTGCAATACCGCCAGCACCATTTCGCTGCCGCAAGTGCGCACGGTGCTGAACGTGCCGGTGGTGGGCACAGTGCCTGCGGTCAAGCCCGCAGCGCTGGTCAGCAAAAGCCGGGTGTTCGGCGTGCTTGGCACCAATGCCACGGTGCGGCAGGCCTATGTGGACAATCTGGTGCGCGAGTTCGCCAGCGATTGCCTGGTGCTGCGCCACGGCTCGGCGGACCTCGTGCTGCTGGCCGAGCGCAAGCTGCGGGGCGATGCGACGGCAACCGAGGAGTACCGCGCCGTGCTGGACGGGCTGCTGGACCAGCCGGGCGGCGACAGGCTCGACACCATCGTTCTGGCCTGCACGCACTTTCCGCTGGTGAAGGAAGAGCTGATGGCCGCCGCGCCGCGCGATTTCCAGTGGGTGGACAGCGGCGAGGGGATTGCCCGGCGCGTTGCCTATCTGTGCAATGGCGTTGAGTGGGAAGGCGAGGCTTACGGCCTTGCCGTGTTCACGCGGGGCGATGCCGAGGCGCAGCGTCTGGCTCCGGCATTGGCCGGTTATGGTCTGGACAAGATCGTTACTCTTTGAGACTTGCTGGACTGAGCGAAGGCAAACTCAACAAAAACACCATCTGCATCAGGGCGAGGAAGCATCATGTCGGAAGACATTCTGTTTGAAATTCGTGGGCGTTGCGGCGTTGTCACGCTGAACCGGCCCAAGGCGCTCAATGCCCTGACGCGCGACATGCTGATCGCTTTCTCCAAGCAGGTGAAGGCGTGGGATGCGGACCCGGCTGTCGAGCGCATCGTCATTCGCGGCGCGGGTGACCGGGCTTTTTGCGCGGGCGGCGACGTGGTCAGCCTCTATCATGCGGGCAAGGATAACCACGAGGCCTTCACCGGCTTCTTTTGGGACGAATACCGCGCCGATTACCTGACCAGCATTCTCTCAAAGCCCTATGTGGCGCTGGTGGATGGCATCGTGATGGGCGGCGGCGTTGGCCTGTCGGTTCATGGTCCATTTCGCGTCGTCACCGAAAAGACGCTGTTCGCCATGCCCGAGACCGGCATCGGCCTTATCCCCGACGTGGGCGGCACCCATCTGCTCGGCCACATGCCGGGGCAGGCGGGGGTGTACCTCGGCCTGCTTGGCGAGCGCCTGAAGGCGGCGGACTGCCTGCATGTGGGCATCGGCACCCATTATGTGCCCTCTGAGAAGATCGAGGCGCTCCTCGAGGCGCTGGTGACGGACGGGAGCCCGGTTGAGGACATTCTCGCCCGCTTCCATGAAGACCCTGGCGCTGCGCCGCTTATCGAGCATCAGGCCGAGATCGATCGCCTCTTTGCGGGCGATACGGTGGAAGACATCGCTGCGGCGCTGCAAGAGGCAGGCGAATGGGGCGCAGGCTTGCGGGAGCGCCTGCTCGGCCTGTCTCCAACCTCGCTGAAACTGACGCTGCGGGCGGTTCGGGCGGGCGCGCAGCTCGATCTGGCCGGGTGCCTGCGGCAGGAATACCGCCTCGTTTGCCACATTCGCCACGGCCACGATTTCTACGAAGGCGTTCGCGCCCAGCTTGTAGATAAGGATCGCTCGCCTAAATGGAATCCTGCAACCTTGGCGGATGTGTCGGCGGACGCGCTGGATCGGTATTTTGCACCACCCGAAGGGGGGGATTTGCAATTCGACTGAACCATTGGGGCGATTTTGCGTAGAATCGCTGCGTTTCCCGTCTCATGACCCAGATTGTGCCATTTTGTTCTGACAAGGTTGCGACAAGTTTGGCAATTGCGACGCTGCCTTTAATTACTTAGGTAACACGCAAGGGTAACGGTCCTAAGGCGTATGGCTATGAACTACGAGAGACTCTTCCAGGAGGCGATCGATCGCCTGCACCAGGAGGGCCGTTATCGCGTCTTCATCGATATTCTGCGCAATCGCGGCGCCTACCCGAATGCGCGCTGCTTCGCCGGTCACAACGGTGAGCGCCCGATCGTGATGTGGTGCTCGAACGATTACCTGTGCATGGGCCAGAACCCCAAGGTGATCGCGGCGATGGAAGAGGCCCTGCACGATGTGGGCGCAGGCTCGGGCGGCACCCGCAACATCAGCGGCAACACCCATTATCACCTTGAGCTGGAAGCCGAGCTGGCGGATCTGCACGGCAAGGAAGCCGCGCTGACCTTCACTTCGGGCTATGTCTCGAATGATGCGACGCTCTCGACGCTGGCCAAGCTTCTGCCGGGCTGCGTGATCTTCTCTGATGAGCTGAACCACGCCTCCATGATTGCGGGCATCCGCCATTCGGGTTGCGAGAAGCACGTTTTCCGTCACAACGACGTGGCGCATCTGGAAGAGCTGCTTCAGCAGTATCCGCTGGACACGCCCAAGCTGATCGCGTTCGAGTCTGTGTACTCGATGGACGGCGACATCGCGCCGATTGAGGCGTTCTGCGATCTGGCGGACAAGTACAACGCCATCACCTACCTCGATGAAGTTCATGCCGTGGGCATGTATGGCCTGCGCGGCGGCGGCGTCTCCGAGCGGGACGGCGTTGCGCATCGCCTGACCATCATCGAGGGCACGCTGGGCAAGGCCTTCGGCGTGATGGGCGGTTACACTGCAGCCAGCAAGACCATCATCGACGTGGTGCGCTCCTACGCTCCGGGCTTCATCTTCTCCACCTCGCTCGCGCCGGTTCTGGTGGCAGGCGCGCTGGCAAGCGTGAAGCACCTGAAGGAAAGCAATGCTGAGCGCGAGCGCCATCAGGAGCGCGCCGCCACCTTGAAGAAGATGCTGTCGGACGCGGGCCTGCCGGTCATGCCGTCGGTCAGCCACATCGTCCCCGTGCAGGTGGGCGATCCGGTGCGCTGCAAGAAGATCTCCGACATCCTGCTCTTGGAATACGGCATCTACGTGCAGCCGATCAATTACCCGACCGTGC
>JAEZBH010000110.1 GCA_023427285.1 Pseudomonadota bacterium | reverse complement strand
CGGTGGCACACTCTCGATAACAAACAGACAAGCAACGAGAGCAATCGTGGCGACATCAACAAGAAAACTGCCACTGCCAGTCCCGCTAGACACCAGCAACCAACGGCGAAGCGCCGGCGTTCTCAGTTCAACCTCCGGCGGCAATGGCGGCGGCAACGGCGGAGGAGGAGATGGCCCCATGCTTTCCAGAGTCGAAAAGCTTGAAACCAACGTTGAGAAAATCTCCGAGTCCGTCCACCGCCTCGACACCAAACTTGACCGGCTGACCAACCTTCTTGAAGCCAAGCTGCCAGACCTTGCCACCAAAGCCGACATCGGCCGGCTGGAAGGGCGGCAGGATAGACTGGAAAGCCAACAGGACAGGCTTGAAGGCGCGGTTGTCGGGCTGCGCAACGAATTTGATATCCGTTTTTCTACGCTCGCCACAAAGGAAGACATGGCGCGACTTGAAGGGCGTCAGGACAGGCTCGATGGCGCGGTTGTTGCTCTACGTAATGAATTCGAGATTCGTCTTCCGATGCTAGCAACCAAGCAAGACGTAGCGCGGGTGGAAGCCACGGACATCAGGCTGGAAAGCTCACTCGCTGGCCTGCGGACTGAAATTGAATTTCAGCTTCCCACGCTTGCGACGAAAACTGACCTCATGCGGGTGGAAGCGGTTCAGGACAATCTCAAAACCCAGTTCGATTTGCACCTGCCCAACCTCGCAACCAAGTTGGAATTGCGGGACAAGCCCAGCAAGACATGGATGGTGGCAGCCGTCGGCGTTCTTGTCGCTGTCGTTGCGCTGGGTGTCGCCCTTGGGGCGCTGATCGGCCCGGTAGCCGGGCACTGGCTGGCGTCCGGCGGGTAATCTCTCACCCGGCATGTGATCGCTCACCGGCGTTTACGGCCGCCTCTGGGTTCGGTGCGCTTGTGAAAGTCCGCGGGTTTGTCCGCCATCCAGCGCAGGAACTTCGCAATTTCTGAGTGCTCGCGCAGGTCCGCCATGCTCGGATACAGCCGCTCCAGTTCCGCTTCCGTCACCGTGGCGTGAATGGTGCGGTGACAAATGGGATGAACCGGCACGACATCTCGCCCGCCCCGGCTTTTGGGAATAACGTGGTGCCACTCGGTCTTTACGCCCAAGGGCCGGTCGCACAGAGCGCAGCGCGGGGCAGCTTGCTCTTGCTGCTGGATATCCTGAAACCGCCTGCGCACCGCCATCACTACGCCCTCACGCTCTTCCACCGCGGTTTTGCGACTTGCCAGATCCAACGATTAAAGGGTAATGCGAGGGTCGCAGACCCTCCCCGTGCGTGTAGGCGCACAAACAATCAATAAGCAGGGGGATCTATAATCCCCCTGCGACCCCCGTTCGATTTAAAGGGCCGCGCCCTTTAACAGCCGCGTGCCCCACTAAATCCGACCAAAGAAAAAGGCCGCAGCCATCATCACACGCTCGGCCCTTTGAAACGAAAATGGGAGGTGCAGGAGGGGCGAAGGCACTGCCTGAGCGTCCCTCCTGCAAACCAAACACTCAATCGTTTCCAAGGATGCCCGTATAGGGCTTCTGACCCTCTTTGAGCGCGCCGCGGAACATGCCCGGCGTGTTCATGACGAGGGCGATATTGCCTTTGCGGTCAACGGCGATGACGCCGCCTTCCCCGCCCATCTTCACCAGCTTGTCCTTCACCACAGCGTTGGCGGCCTCTTCCAGCGACAGGCCCTTGAACTCGACCAGCGCGCAGATGGTGCGGGCAACGGTTGCGCGGATGAAGTATTCGCCGTGACCGGTGGCGGAGACGGCGCAGGAGGCGTTGTCCGCATAGGTGCCCGCGCCGATGATGGGGCTGTCGCCAACGCGGCCCCACTGCTTGTTGGTGAGCCCGCCGGTCGAGGTGCCTGCGGCCAGATCGCCGTGACGGTCGAGCACCACAACGCCGATGGTGCCGAACTTGGAAAGGTTCACCTTTTCCTGGCTGGCCCGGGCGCGCTCAAGCTGCCTCTTGCGGTCGGGCGTGATGAAATAGCTGTTGGACACCTGCTCCAGCCCCTGCGCCTTGGCGAACGCCTCGGCCCCGGCGGCTTGCAGCATGACGTGCTGAGACTTGTCCATTACGGCACGGGCGGCCAGGATCGGGTTCTTCGTGGTCTTGAGGCCCGCAACGGCCCCGGCTTCCAGCGTCTTGCCGTCCATGATGGAGGCGTCCAGCTCCACCTCGCCTTCCGAATTCAGCACGGCGCCCTTGCCCGCATTGAACAGAGGGTTGTCTTCCAGAACGATCGCTGCGGCAACAACGGCATCCACAGCCTTGCCATTGGCGGCCAGCACCTTCTCAGCCGCCAGCAACGCCTCGCGCAGGCCCGCGTGATACGCCGCCTTCTGCTCCTCGGAAAACTGATTGTAATCGTTCCGTCCGGCCCCGCCATGAACGGCCACGGCGTAACGGCCCACAGGTGCCGCTTCATGGGGTGCCGCTTCAGGCGCGGCGTTAGCAGCGGTGACAGTCATGAACGCTCCGATCAACAGGGACACAAGCTGACGCATAAACGGCCCCCCTTCGTGTGAGTCAGATCTTCTCCGCAACCCGGATGGC
>JAEZBH010000092.1 GCA_023427285.1 Pseudomonadota bacterium | reverse complement strand
ACGCTGGATGGCGAGCCAAACTACGAAGATCACCCGGTGAACCCCTGGCCCAAGTGGGATCCGGCAAACGGTTACTACGACGACTACGATGTGCGCAAGCAGACGTACCGTTCGGTGCTGGCGGGCGGGTGCGGGGTGACGTACGGCAACCACGCTGTATGGCAGATGTATGACCCTGCGCTGGTTGAACCGGTCAATCATCCTGCCTATACATGGCGCGAGGCGCTCGACCGGCCCGGCGCGAGCCAGGTACGCCACCTGCGCGCGCTGATCGAGGCAAGGCCATTCTTCTCGCGCATTCCTGACCAATCGATCATCTACGGTGACCAAGGTGAAGGCGGCCAGTACATGCAGGCTGCTCGTGATGCAGACGGGCGGTATGCCCTGATCTACACACCGGAACGCCGTACGATCAGCGTGCATGTGGAAAAGCTCAGCGGCGGGCAGTTTATCGCTACCTGGGTGGATCCGCGCACGGGGGAGTGGGGCGAACCCGAAGGGCCGTACCCGCGCCGGGGGGTGCATACTTTTACACCTCCGCAGGGCGGGCCGGATTGGGTTCTGGTGATTGACACACTGGAGGGATAACATGAAACGGGGATGCATTTTTCTGGTTGGGGGCCTGATTCTGGCCGGTCTGCTGCTGTTTGCCCTGATTCAGTTCGTTCCATTTGGCAAGCAGTACACCAACCCGCCGGTTACCGGCGAGCCTACCTGGGACAGTCCGCAGACCCGAGCGATCGCGCAGCGGGCCTGCTTTGACTGCCACTCCAACGAAACGGTCTGGCCGTGGTACAGCCGTGTCGCGCCGGTGTCGTGGCTGGTGGCGCGTGACGTAAACGAGGGGCGCGAGAAGCTGAACTTCTCGGAATGGCCGCCCAGGGATGAGGACGAGATCGATGAGCTGATCGAAGTGGTGGAAGAGGGTGAAATGCCAATGCCTATCTATCTGCCTATGCATCCCGAGGCAAACTTGAGCACTGAGGAAAAACAAGCCCTGATCGAGGGTTTTCGCCGAACGTTTAATATTACCGGAGAGGAACATTAGGAGATCACAATGACCGATGCCTTTACCATCACCGAGCTTACCTGTGAATATCTGACGAACCCGCTGGGGATTGAAACTGCGAAGCCCCGCCTGGCGTGGAAACTGCGCGGCGACCGGCGCGGGCTGAAGCAGGCTGCCTACCAAATACGGGTGGCACGGACCGCGGAGGCGCTTGCCGAAAGTCGCAATCTGCTGTGGGACAGCGGCCGCGTAGAGAGCGACCAGTCGGTACACGTGCCGTACGGCGGCCCAGCACTGGGGTCGCGGCAGGGAGTGTGGTGGGATGTGCAGGTGTGGGACGAGGAAGGCGAATCCGCGCTGAGCGGCCCGGCTTATTGGGAATTGGGCCTGCTGGACCGCAGCGACTGGCAAGCGGAGTGGATCGGAGCTGCGCTCTCCGGCGGCAAGCACGTCACCAGCCCGGTCCCATTCCTGCGGCGCGGGTTTGATCTGCCCGGCGAAGTGGTGCGCGCGCGGCTGTACGTCACCGCGCTGGGCCTGTACGAATGCTCGATCAATGGGCAGCGGGTAGGCACAGACGTGTTCGCCCCCGGCTGGACCAACTACCGCAAGCGCGTGCAGTACCAGGTGTACGACGTGACAAATCTGCTCCAGCCCGGCCAGAATGCGATTAGCGCGGTGCTGGGCGACGGATGGTACTGCGGTCATGTCGCCTGGCACGGGCGGCAGAATTACGGCGACCGGCCCAAGCTGCTGGCGCAGCTCGAAGTGGAGCACACGGATGGCACGCGGACGGTGATCACTTCCGGTGCGCAGTGGCGCTGGCAGGTTGGCCCGCTGCTCGAATCGGACATGCTGGCGGGCGAGAGCTATGATGCGTGCCGCGAAATGCCCGGCTGGGATGCGCCCGGTTTCGATGATGCAGGCTGGCAGCCGGTGCAGCGCTTTGATGACCCCGGTATTCTCCTTTCCGCGCGGCGCGGACCGGCGGTGAAGAAGATTATGGAGCTTGCGCCGGTGGCGGAGCCGGTGCGGGTTGGCAGTAAGCATTGGGGGCCATCGCAGTGGCTGTTCGACCTGGGCCAGAACATGGTCGGCTGGGTGCGGATCAAGGCCCAGGCCCCGGCGGGAACCACCGTCACCCTGCGCTTTGCCGAGATCCTCAACCCAGATGGCACGCCATACTACACTAATTTGCGTTCCGCTCGCGCCACCGATTATTACACTTTCAAAGGCGAGGGCGAAGAGGTCTTTGAGCCGCGCTTTACCTTCCACGGTTTCCGCTACGTAGAAGTGATTGGCCTGCCCGAGCCGCCTACCAAAGACACCATCACCGGCATTGTGCTGCATTCAGAAATGCCGGTCACCGGGTCGTTCCAATGCTCTGATCCGCTGCTCAACCAGCTCCAGCACAATATCCAGTGGGGCCAGCGCGGAAACTTTGTCGATATCCCCACCGACTGCCCGCAGCGCGATGAGCGCCTGGGCTGGACGGGCGACGCGCAGGTGTTTATCCGCACGGCGGCGTTCAATATGAACGTGGCGCCATTCTTCACCAAGTGGGTGCAGGATTTGGAGGATGCGCAGACCGAGCATGGGCAGATCCCGCCGATTGCCCCGCGCCCCAATCCCAGCCCCACCGGCGACCTGGACGGTGGCCCCGCCTGGGCGGATGCCTTTCTCATCTGCCCGTGGACAATTTACCAGTGCTATGGTGACCGCGAGATGCTGGCTGAGCACTACCCGGCGATGAAACGCTACGTGAATCACCTTCTGGAGATGAGCCTTGACAAAATCCGCTGCCACCCGGAGACAGACTACCAGCACGGCGACTGGCCCGGTTACGGCGACTGGCTCTCGATCAACGCCGAGACGCCGCACGACCTGATCGGTACGGCCTTCCTCGTCCATGACCTGCGGCTGCTGGCAAAGATGGCGGGCGTGCTGGATTTGGCTGAGGATGAGGCATGCTTCCGCGATGCGAGTGAAGAAATCCGGCAGGCTTTTCTGCGCCGCTACGTTACCCCCGATGG
>JAEZBH010000089.1 GCA_023427285.1 Pseudomonadota bacterium | reverse complement strand
GTGCAGCACGCCCTTCGGCTTGCCGGTGGAGCCGGAGGTGTAAAGAATGAACAAGGGGTCTTCCGCGTTCATCGGCTCTGGATCGCACACGGCAGGCACGGTCTCGGCCAGTTCGTGAAACCAGCGGTCCCGCGCCGTATTCCAGTGAACCGGGCCGCCGGTGCGGCGCACCACCAGCACGTTGCGCACCTGCGGGCAGTGTTCGAGCGCCTTGTCCACATTGGCCTTGAGCGGGATGACCTTGCCGCCGCGCACGGCTTCGTCCGCCGTGATGACGAGGTGGGAGTCGCAATCCTGAATGCGCCCGGCCAGCGCCTCGGGCGAGAACCCGCCGAACACCACCGAGTGAACCGCGCCAATGCGGGCGCAGGCCAGAATGGCGTAGGCGGCCTCGGGGATCATGGGCATGTAGATCGTCACCCTGTCGCCTTTCCTGACCCCCAGCTCACGGATGATGTTCGCCATGCGGCACACGTCGTCATAAAGCTGCTGGTAGGTGATCCGGCGCTCCTCCTCCGGGTTGTCGCCTTCCCATAAAATGGCGGGGTCCAGCGCCTTGCGCGGCAGGTGGCGGTCTATGCAGTTGGCGCATACGTTCAGCACGCCATCCTCGAACCATTTGATCGAGACAGTCGGGGCAAAGCGGGTGTTCTTGATGCGGGTGGGAGGCTTGATCCAGTTGAGCATCTGGGCTTGCTCGGCCCAGAACCCGTCGGGGTTTTCAAGGGAGCGCCGGTACATTTCCTCATACTGCTCTGCCGTGCAGCGGGTTTGCGCCGCCACCCAGTCAGGCACCGGAAACACATCGGGACAATTCATTGAATTTGCCATGCGGAAAGGCTCCGGGCAGTCGTTCGTCCATAACTCTCAGGCCAGCACTGTCAGGTCATCATTTTCAGGAGGGATTGCGCCGCAGTCCCCACCCCACGCAAAGCGACGCGCAGCCGAAATTGCAGGGGGGAGCGCTCTGTTCCCTTGCGCTGCCAGGCACCGCTCGCCATGAGGGCACATCGACTGTTGCGGAGAAGCGTTTCCGCACGGCAAGGGTTGCAAGCGACTTTTAGGGGACTTTGAAAGTGACGGCACGTCTGGCTTATCCGGCCCTGCTGCTGGGCAGTGCCGTTCTGGCGGTTGGTCCTGTCATGGTCCGTCTTGCGCAGGTCGGGCCCATGCAGTCCGCCTTCTGGCGGCTGGCGGTGGCCGTTGTTCCCCTGATGCTTCTTGTCTGGTTGATCCCAAGCCAGCGGGTCAGGGCTATTCCCGGCCAGCCTTTGCCGTTTCGCGCTTTGGTGGGCGGCATGACGCTGGCGGGCGTGTTCTTTGCGGGAGACCTGCTTGCATGGCACCTCGGCATCGTGCGCACCACCCTCGCCAACTCCTCGCTGTTCAGCAACATGGCCGGCTTCATCATGATGGCGTGGGGCATCTTCGTTTTGCGCATGCGCCCGTCTCCCCGGCAGGCGGCGGTGATGCTGGTGGCGGTGGCGGGGGCCTTGTGCCTGTTCGGCGCCAGTGCCGAGCTGTCGCTGCGGCATCTGGCGGGCGATCTGCTGTGCCTGCTCTCCGCCGTGTTCTATGCGGGCTACCTGCTTGCCATCGGCAAGGCGCGGGGCTCCTTTCCCGCTCTTGCCGTGCTGGCGGGCAGCACCATTGCGGGCACGCTTGCCCTGTTGCCGGTGGTGCTGCTTGCGCCCGGTCCGTTGCTGCCGTTCGCGGCAGAGGGGTGGCTGCCGCTCATTGCGCTCGGGCTGGGCAGTCAGGTGCTGGGGCAGGGTCTCATCGTTTATGCGCTGGCGCACCTGCCGCCCTCGGTGAGCGGGGTTGGCCTCCTGATGCAACCGGTGTTTGCGGGCCTCATCGGCTGGGTCATGTACAATGAAATTCTGGGGCCGCTGGAGCTGTTCGGCTCCACGCTCATTCTGGCGGCGCTGGTCAGTCAGTCGCTTCCAGCCAGACCTGCTCGCTCTCCTGCCGAATAGGCACCGCTTCCAGCGCCTGTCCCTTGCAGGGGCCTTGCAGGCAGTCTCCCGTTGCGGGGTCGAACAGTGCGCCGTGGGTGGCGCAGATGAGGTGCTGGCCGTCGTGGGTGAAGACCCGGCCCGGCATCCAGTCCAGCGGCGTGCCTACGTGCGGGCAGGAGTTGCGGAAGGCGCACACCTTGCCCTGCCAGCGATAGAGCAGCACCGGGCCGCGCGCGTGTGGTATCACAAGGGCGCGATCCTCTGGAATGTCTGCCTCAAGCGCGGCGGGGGTTGCCTTTGCGTCAGGATGCGGCATGGGTTCGTTCATACCGGAGTAGTATCCTTCGTGTTATGACCCAACAAGCCTGCGGATCACAAACCCAAGGCCCAACAAACGAGGTTTTTCCTGTGCGTATGGATTGGCGGTTTCTTGGTGTTTCGGTTTTCTCTGCTCTGGCGTTGGCCGGATGCGAGCGTGCGCCCGTGGAATACAAGCTGGACGGCACGTGGGCGTGGGAGACGCTGATGAATTGCGCCGACAACGACAACACCATCGTCTTCAACGGTTCGAGCATTCAGGTCTTCCAGAGCGGCGAAAAGGTCGTGTCGGTTGATGATGCAAAGATCGAGCAGAAAACTCACCAGGGTCATCCGCTCATCATCGTTCGCTACAGCCTCAAGGTGCCGAGTTTCGAGGCCGGAGAGTCCGAAATGAAGGACTTCCGCGAAGAGTATCTGGCGGTTGATGACAACGTGCTGGTTCCTGCTGAAACCAAGGTCGATGGCGTTCGGCAGATCCCGGCCGCCGGCAGCGGCAAGGCGCTGGTGCGCTGCCCGGTTATGCCCGCGCCCTAACGGCGCTTCTTTTGCTCCCCCTGCAAAAAACAAGAAAAGGCCGGCGGCGACAGGCGCGCACCGGCCTTTCCCTCCCCTAACCGGATGACTTACTCGGCAGCAGGCTTGAACTGCGCGGTTTCGGTCGATTCCTTCAGAGCGGTGGTCGAGGACTCGCCGCCCGAGATGGCCACGGCAACCTGATCGAAGTAGCCGGTGCCCACTTCGCGCTGGTGGCGGGTTGCGGTGTAGCCGTGCTGCTCGGCGGCGAACTCGGCCTGTTGCAGTTCAGAGTAGGCCGCCATGCCGCGATCGCGGTAACCGCGGGCCAGCTCGAACATGCCGTGGTTCAGGCTGTGGAAGCCCGCCAGCGTCACGAACTGGAACTTGTAGCCCATTGCGCCCAGCTCGCGCTGGTATTTGGCGATGGTGTCCTTGTCGAGGTTGGCTTCCCAGTTGAACGAGGGCGAGCAGTTATAGGCCAGCAGCTTGTTCGGATATTCCTTCTTCACGGCTTCTGCGAACTGGCGGGCTTCGTCCAGGTTCGGGTGGCTGGTCTCCCACCACAGCAGGTCGGCATACTCGGCAAACGAGAGGCCGCGCTTGATGCAGTGGGCAAGGCCGGTGCCGTCCTTCAGGCGGAAGAAGCCCTCCGGGGTGCGCTCGCCCGTCAGGAACTCGCGGTCGCGCTCGTCAACGTCCGACGTGATGAGCTTGGCGGACTCGGCGTCGGTGCGCGCCACGATCACGGTCGGCACGCCGCAGATGTCGGCAGCCAGACGGGCAGCGTTCAGGTTGCGGATGTGCGCCTGCGTCGGGATGAGCACCTTGCCCCCCAAGTGCCCGCACTTCTTTTCCGAGGCCAGCTGGTCCTCGAAGTGAACGCCCGCCGCGCCCGCCTCGATGAAGGCCTTCATGATCTCGTGCGCGTTCAGCGGGCCGCCGAAACCGGCTTCGGCGTCCGCCACGATGGGTGCGAACCAGTCGCGCTTCGCGCCGCCTTCGGCATGTTCAATCTGGTCGGCGCGCTGAAGCGTCTTGTTGATCTTGCGCACCAGCTCCGGCGCGGCGTTGGCCGGGTACAGCGACTGGTCAGGGTACATCTGGCCTGCGGTGTTGTTGTCCGCCGCAACCTGCCAGCCGGAGAGGTAGATGGCCTTCAGCCCGGCGCGCACCATCTGCATCGCCTGGTTGCCGGAGAGGGCCCCCAAAGCGTTGATGTAGTCTTCGGTGTTCAGCAACTCCCACAGCTTCAGCGCGGTGCGCTCGGCCAGGGTGTAGCTGATCTGCACCGAGCCGCGCAGCCGCTCGACATCGGCAGGCGTGTAGTTGCGCTTGATCCCGTCGAACCGGCCCTGCGGAGCGGAGGGAACCAGTTGCTCAAAGCTGGTGGCCGTCATTTTGCTTCCCTTCTGTATTTGTATAAAATTTTACAAAACGATGTTTCACCGGACGGGGAGTCTTGATGGCATCCATCGTCTCCCGCCTTTCCACGCTGCGTCTGGGGGTCAGCCAAACAAGCACTTGCCTTGGTTTGCGGGAGTCGTTATCGAAATACAAGTTCACGGGTTGTCGAAAAGTGTACACATGTACACCGTAGCGTGAGTGCAA
>JAEZBH010000076.1 GCA_023427285.1 Pseudomonadota bacterium | reverse complement strand
GGCAAAGCCGTGTGCGCGCGCTGCGCGACCGCATGGAAGCAGCGCTCATCGAGATGGGGGCCGAGATCAACGCACCGGAGGCAGAGCGCCTGCCGACCACCTCATCGGTCCGTATGCCGGGGGTGCTCGCCGAAGCGCAGGTGATGGCGTTTGATCTGGCAGGCATTGCGGTTTCCGCCGGGTCGGCCTGCTCGTCCGGCAAGGTCAAGGCCAGCCATGTTCTGTCCGCCATGGGGCTGGGGGAAGATGCGGCCAGCCAATCCATCCGCGTGAGCCTTGGGTGGAACACCACGGATGCCGATATTGACCGATTCGTTGCCGCATGGCAGCGGCTGTACGAGCGCCGCCGCGTTGCTTGAGCGAGGGGAGCCATGACCGCCACTTCACCATCAGCAACCCGCCGCAAGGGTCCGATTTATTTCGACTTTCAGGCAACAACGCCGCTTGAGCCGAAGGCGCTTGCGGCCATGATGCCGTATCTGACGGAGAAGTTCGGCAACCCCCATTCCGCCAGCCACCGCTTCGGCTGGGAGGGCAAGGCCGGGGTGGATGTGGCGCGCAAGCATATCGCCGCGCTCATCAACGCCGCGCCTGAGGAGATCACGTTCCTCTCCGGCGCAACCGAGGCCAACAATCTGGCCCTCAAGGGCGTGCTGGAGCGGGCAGGGCCGCAGCGCAACCGGCTGATCGTGGCGGAGACCGAACACGCCTGCATCCGCGAGACTGCCGCTTATCTTGCCACCCGCGGCGTTGAGGTCTCCTTGCTGCCGGTGGATCAGGACGGGCTGGTGCGGCTTGATGTGCTGAAATCCATGCTTGATGACCGGGTGGCGCTGGTCTCGGTCATGCTGGTGAACAACGAGATCGGCGTCATTCAGCCCTTGGCCGAGATCGCGCGCCTCGCCCATGCGGCCGGTGCGCTGGTCCATACGGACATGGCGCAGGCGGCGGGCAAGATTGCGGTGGATGTGCAGGCGCTGGGGGTAGATCTCGCCAGCCTTTCCAGCCACAAGCTCTATGGCCCCAAGGGCATTGGCGCGATTTACGTGCGGCGCGGGGTGAGCATTGCCCCCCAGATTCACGGCGGCGGGCAGGAGGAAGGCTTGCGCTCCGGCACGCTCGCGCCGTTCCTCTGCGTCGGTTTCGGTGAGGCGGCCAAGATCGCCAGGGCGCAACTGGAGGCCGATCAGGCGCACGTCTCTGCCCTCTGGCAACAGACGGTGGATAGTTTCACCCGGTCCGGCATCGCCTTCCAGATCAACGGCTCGGTCACGCAGCGCTACTTCGGCAATCTCAACGTCTCGTTCCCCGGCGTCGATGGCGCGCGCCTGCTGGCGGACCTGCGCGGCTTTGCCGTATCGTCGGGCGCGGCGTGTGCATCGTCGGTCGGCAAGACCAGTTATGTGCTGGAGGCCTTGGGCGTGGAGTCGCAGACGGCTCAGGCCACCTTGCGCATCGGCTTCGGACGCGCCACAACGGCAGAAGACGTGACGGAAATGACGGACGCCATTCTCAAGGTCGTCCGTGCCCAAACGGAAGCGTCGTGGCGCCGGTAACAGCGGTGCCAAAAGCAAAGGCGCGAACACACAAGGCGGAGGCGAGTGTATGGCAAGCGTGAAGATCCGGTTCGTTTTCCCAGGCGGCAAGAAGGTCGTGGAAGCGGAAGGCCAGCCGGGAGAGCGCTTGCTGGAAATTGCCCAGCATCATGACATTCCGTTGGAAGGCACCTGCGAGGGCCAGATGGCCTGCTCCACCTGCCATGTCGTCATCGGCAAGGCCGACTTTGCCAAGCTGCCGCTGCCCAGCGAAGAAGAGGAAGACATGCTCGACTTCGCAGCGGGCGTGACCGCCACCTCGCGCCTGTCCTGTCAGGTGACGCTTGAGGAGGGCTGGGGCGCGCTTGAAGTGCTGGTGCCCTCTGAAGTGCGGAACATGCAGGGGCGTTGAATGAGCAGCTTGAAGCTGCCCGAGACCGCCTCGTCTCAAAAATAGTCTTAAAGTATATATTTTATATTCAAGCCCCGGCAGGATGCCCCATTGCTCACTGCTTGGGGAATTTCATGAAATTGTTCACTGTTCTGGCCGGTTTTGCACTGGCGGCGGGCCTGTCTGCCTGCGGGGACTCTTCTCAGCAAACCGAAGCAACGGCTCCCCTCCAGCCCGTATCGAGTGCGGATGCGGGAGAGGGGCGGCCCTACCAGATCGCCGAAACTGAGGTCTGGAGCGTGCCTGATCCGGTCTCGGGCCGGAAGTACGAGGTCTCCGTTGCTTTGCCGAAATCCTATGCGACGAGCCCTGAGCGGCACTATCCGGTGCTCTACGTGACGGACGAGCCCTATGCTTTCCCGCTGATCCGGGCGATCTCGCGTCGGGTGGGGGATGAAGAGCAGGGACTGGAAGATTTTATCATCGTCGGCCTGTCCTATGCGGCAGGAGACGACAGCAAATACAGCCGCAACCGCGATTACACGCCTGTTCAGACGACCGATCGGGAAGCGGCAAAGCGCGGCCCTTACGGCGGGGCGGAAGCCTACCGCGTTTACATCCGCGATCAGGTGATCCCCTTCGTTGAGGGCAAATACCGCACCGAACCCGAACGGCGTGTGTACATGGGTCATTCCTATGGCGCGCTGCTCGGGGCGCACACTCTCTTCACCGAACCGGCCATGTTCAGCCATTACATTCTTGGCAGCCCCTCGCTGTGGTACGCCAGGCAGCACATGATGAAGGTGGAGCAGGAATACGCCGCCAAGGCGCAGGACCTGCCGGCTAACATCTTCATGTATATGGGCAGCTATGAGGCCGCCCGTCCGGGCGACAGACGTTACAATCAGGAATCCGACATGGTGGCGGACATGCAGACGTTCGAGCAGCGTTTGAAGTCACGCGGATACCCAAGCCTCAGCATCGCCTCGGTTGTGTTGGATGAGGAAAACCACATGAGCGTGTTTCCGCCGGGTCTGACCCGCGGTCTCCAGCGCTTTTTCCCGCCCCCGCCGCGCAGTTAACCCCGTATCCAAACATGAAAAAGCCGTGGTCGCATGGGCGGCCACGGCTTTTCAGTTCAATGCCTTCCCGGCGCTCAGGCGTCGTCGCTCTCAGCGCCTTCGGTTTCAAGCTTGCGCGGCGTTACCAGGAAGAAGGCGGGCGGATTGTCGCCAAAGCCCAGCACCGGCTCGTCGCGCTCCTGATGGCGGCTGTAACGATCATCACGACCCCGATCGCGGCCCCGACCGCGCTCGCCGCGTTCACCGCCGCGCTCGCTGTGGCGGTCCTGACGCTCGCTGCGCTCAGGACGTTCGGTCTCGCGTGCTTCAACAGCGCTTGCAGCGGGAGCCACCGGCTTGGCCTGTGCTTCCTCGCGCGGAGCCTCAGCCTTAGCGGCCTCGCTCTTGCTGCTGTCGCTCTTGCCGCGACGGCCCCGACCTTCGCTCTTGGAGCCTTCGCTCTTGGGAGCTGCGTCCTTGCGCGAACCGCGCTCGCCGCGCCGCTTGGCGGGGGCTGCATCGCGTGCGCCCAGCTTCACGTCTTCGGGCGGATCGCGGCGCGGGATCGGCTGTTGAATCAGCTTCTCCACGGCAGAGATCATCTCGGCTTCGTATTCCGTTGCCAGCGTGATCGCGGTGCCGGTGCGGCCTGCGCGGCCCGTGCGGCCAATGCGGTGAACATAGTCGTCCGCATGGATGGGCACGTCGAAGTTGAACACATGGCTCACGCCCGGAATGTCGAGACCGCGTGCGGCCACATCGCTGGCCACCAGAATCGGCACTTCGCCCGAGCGGAACTTCTCAAGCACCGACAGGCGCTCCGGCTGGTCCATATCGCCGTGCAGCTGCCCGGCCTTGAAGCCATGGCGGGTGAGGGACTCGTGCAGGGTGCGCACGTCCCGCTTGCGGTTGCAGAAGATGATGGCGTTGTTCACCTCTTCCGAGCGCAGCAGCGAGCGCAGCACTTCGCGCTTGGAGCGCTCCGGCACGACCATCATCGACTGGGCGATGGAAACGTTGGTGGTGGCCGGGCGGGCCACTTCGATGAACTTCGGGTCTTTCAGGAACTGGTCAGCCAGCCGCTTGATGGCGGGCGGCATGGTCGCCGAGAACAGCAGCGTCTGCCGCCGAGACGGCAGCAGGTTGCAGATTTTCTCGATGTCCGGAATGAAGCCCATGTCCAGCATGCGGTCGGCGTCGTCGATCACCAGGATCTCGCAGCCCGAGAGCATGACCTTGCCGCGCTCGATCTGGTCGATCAGGCGGCCCGGCGTTGCGATCAGAACGTCCGCACCTTTGGCCAGAACCTTGTCCTGGTCGCCGAACGACATGCCGCCGATGAGCAGCGCCATGTTCAGCTTGTGGTATTTGCCGTACTTCTCGAAGTTCTCGGCCACCTGCACTGCAAGTTCGCGGGTCGGTTCGAGAATGAGCGAGCGGGGCATCCGCGCCCGTGTCCGGCCCTGCGCCAGAACGTCGATCATCGGCAGGGTGAACGAGGCGGTCTTGCCCGTACCGGTCTGTGCCACGCCAAGGACATCGCGTCCCTGAAGCACGGTTGGAATGGCCTGGCGCTGAATCGGCGTCGGCTCGGTGTAGCCGCTGTCTCCAACTGCGCGCAGCAATTCTTCTGACAGACCTAATATTTCAAATGACATGCATTTACCGTTAAAGTTACGAAACGCTTGGCAAGGCCAACCGTATTTCGGCGCCCATATAGTGCGAAAATGCATTGTCTCGCAATGCAGCATTGCGACACTGACGAATTCAGCCGCTTTTTTGAGCGAGGCGAGGGGAAATTCACACAGTTCAAGCGGTGAATTGTTCCATCAGAATCCGATCGGCCAGCGTGTGTCCGGGGTCGAACAGCAGGTTGAGCCGCAAGGATTGGTCTTTTTCCACCCGCACATACGACACGTCGCGAACCTCATACTGGTCGGCCACGGCGGAGACGGGGCGCTTGTTGCCCTCCAGCACGCGGAACTCGATCACCCAGTTGTTGGGCAGGATCGCGCCGCGCCACCGGCGCGGGCGGAAGGCGGAAATGGGGGTCAGCGCCAGAAGGTCGCTGCCCAGCGGCAGGATCGGCCCATGAGCGGAGAGGTTGTAGGCGGTGGAGCCTGCGGGCGTTGCCACGATCACGCCGTCGCACACCAGCTCGGGCATACGCACGCGCCCGTCGATGGCGATCTCGATCTTGGCGGCCTGACGCGTCTCGCGCAGCAGCGATACTTCGTTGATGGCAGACGAGGTGACCCGCTCGCCCGAGATCGTCCGCGCTTCCATGCGCAGCGGGTTCAGCACGAACTGCTCGGCCCGCTTCAGCCGCTCGATCAGGTTGTCCGGGTTGTACTCGTTCATCAGGAAGCCGACGGTGCCGCAGTTCATGCCGTAGATGTGGCAGGGGCGGTCTTTCGAGGCGTGCATGGTTTGCAGCATGAAGCCGTCGCCGCCCAGCACCACGATGA
>JAEZBH010000528.1 GCA_023427285.1 Pseudomonadota bacterium | reverse complement strand
AACCAGGGCATTGGATCAACCGGTGCCCCGCGCTGCCGAAGCTCAAGATACAGCTTCGGATCTCCGTCATCTGCGCCATCCATCACACCGACCGGCGAACCGGCCTGGACAGAAGCGCCGACCTTCTCGTCGATCCGCGCCATCCCTGCAAGCAAGGAATGATATCCATTGCCGTGCGCGATAATCAAGAGTTGGCCATAACCACGAAATGGTCCAGCGAAAACAACACGACCGCTGGACGGTGCTATAACCTGTGCCTGAGAGCGGGTACGGATCAAGATGCCTTTCGATGATCCGCCCCCCGCCATCGCCGCGCCGAACCGCTGCGTCACCGGACCTTCAGCGGGCATGCGGAAACTGCCGCGCATGTTGGCAGGAGGCGTCATGGCAACGGTGGGCGATGAGGGCCGGGCTTTTTTCGCCTGAGGCGCTTCGGCCACGGCCGGCTGGCGGCTGGCCGAGCGCACCCGCTCCGCAAGACCCGCCGGACGGGGCTTCGGCGCAGGCAGCCGGGCGAACTTCTCGCGCAGTCGCGCCTCCACCTCCAGCTTGGCCAGCAGGTCCTGAATATCCCTGGCCTCGCTGGCCATCTTCTTGAGGCGCTGGCTCTCGCCCTCCGCCTCCTTCAGCACACCGGCCCGCTGCTCCTCGCGTTCAGCGCGAAGACGTTCCAGATCCTTCTGGTCCTTGCGCAGGCTGTCCAGTTCCTGACGGTACTTCTCTTCCTCGCCCGACAGCGCGGCCTGGGTTTCACTCAAGTCCGCCACCTGCTGGCGCAGCGTTGCCGTGCGGTCCTGTAGCGCGGGCAGCACCGCCAGCATCACGTTGGCGGAGCGCACTGTCTCTGATGCAGAGGCCGGGCGCAGGAACATGAGCGCGCGCGGACGGCGGGTCATGGTTTGCAGCGCCGCAATCAGCTGCGCCGTATCCTTCTGGCCAGCGCTCAGCGCCTTCACCTGCACGTCCCGCTCGGCCACCAGCGTTTTCAGCCGCTGCTCGATTTGCGACAGGTTGCGCTCACGGGTCTGGATGTCTCGGGCCAGGGCCACCATGTCGCGCTTGGTCCCGGCGATTTCGGAGCTGAGCTGATCGGCTTGCTTCTGCAAGTCGGACTGGCGCTTCTTCACCTCCGCTATGCCCGCTTCCACCTCCTTGAGGCGGGTGCGGGCCGTATTCTCCGTCTGCGCAGACACGCGCGCGGGGCCCGCCGTCAAGGCGAGCGCCGTCAGGGCGGCCATCAATGCAGACGTGCGCAAGGCTGTCACGCGCCGATCCTAATTGCCTCGGTGGTAAGGGTGGTTCGCAAGGATGCTCATCGCCCTGTAAAGTTGCTCCGCCAGCATAGACCGAACCATCATGTGCGGCCAAGTCATCGGGCTGAACGAGAGCAGCAGATCGGCGCTTTGCCGCACCTCGGCGGAATGGCCATCAGCGCCGCCGATGAGAAAGCGCACCTCGCGCACGCCTTCATCGCGCCAGCTGCCCAGCCTTGAAGCAAAAGCCTCGGAGGTCAGCATCTTGCCGCGCTCATCGAGCACGACAGTGCGCGCACCGCCCTCGGGGGGAGGGAGGCGCTGCGCTTTCTGTTCGCTCAGTTCGGTAATCTTGAGGCTGGGGCCAAGCCGTGCGGCATAGCGGGCAACAAGCTCCGCCTCGGGCGAACGCCCGATCCGCCCCACCGCCACAACATGCAGCAACATTATGCTGCGGCTGGCCCGGCGGGGACCTCCACCGACCACATCTTCTCAAGGTTGTAGAAGCTACGAACCTCGGGTCGGAACAGATGGATAACCACGTCACCCGCGTCGATGAGCACCCAGTCTGCCTGCGGCAGACCTTCAACCCGCGACACGATGCCGAGTTCGGCCTTGAGCCGTTCCATCAGGTGATCCGCCAGCGCGGCAACATGGCGCGACGAGTTACCGCTCGCGATCACCATCGCGTCGGCAATCGAGCTTTTGCCCGCCAGAGGAATGGAAACGACATCGACGGCCTTATCGTCGTCGAGCGATCTAAGGACCAGATCATGCAGACCAGCTTCATTCGCGGCCTGACTTTGAACGCCACTGTCAGCGGCGGCAATCGGAGGCAACCCGTTCTCCCTACTTGGTGGTGTGACCATATACACTTGCCCAATCCGGACTGCGCTGTCGCAGTGCCGTTGATGACTCGTCAACACCAGGCTGTTCAAGGCAGAAAATCGCGGGCAAATCCCACTCTGTCCACCTTGATATCATCCGGCCCGGCTTCAGTGCTTTTCTGAGCGGACCTAAAACCCGTGCCGAATGTCTGGCCCCAGAATACATGGGGCGGAGCAGAACGGCAATCGGAACAACCCGGACAATCTGACGCCATTGATGCCAATGATGAAAACTCTGGAGATTATCCCCACCCATCAACCAGATAAACCGGGTGGAGGGGTGCAGGTCGACCAGCGCTTTCAGTGTATCAACGGTGTATCGGGTGCCGAGTTTCCTCTCCACGTCCGTCGGCACGATCCGAGAATCGCGCGCAAGCGCCCGTGCCGAAGCGAGGCGGACAGCCTGCGGAGCCATTCCCTCGGCTGACTTCAGCGGGTTCTGGGGGCTGACCAGCCACCACACCGCATCCAACCCCAGCCGCTTCATCGCCTCCTGGCTGATGTGCAGATGACCCCGATGCGCCGGGTTGAATGACCCGCCCAGAAGCCCCACCCGCTTGGCCTTCCAGCGGGCGGCGTTGCGCACCGCAATGGAACCGGCAACAGGATCGCTCACCCGCCTCGACATCCGGATTTAGGCCAAAATCACGAAGGCCGCGTCTGGCCTGCGCCGCGCACCACATACTTGTACGTGGTGAGCTGCTCCACGCCCACCGGACCGCGCGCATGGATTCGGCCCGTCGAGATGCCGATTTCCGCACCGAATCCGAACTCGCCGCCGTCGGCGAACTGGGTGGAGGCGTTGTGCAGCACGATGGCCGAGTCCACTTCGCGCAGGAAGCGGGCAGCGGCAGCCCCGTCAGCCGTGATGATGCTGTCGGTGTGGTGCGAGCCGTAATGGTTGATGTGCGCAACCGCACCGGCCACGCCGTCCACCAGCTTCACCGAGATGATGGCGTCCAGATACTCGGTCACCCAGTCTTCCTCGGTCGCTAGCACGATTCGCGCGTCCAGGCTTTGCAGCTCGGCATCGGCCCGCACTTCACAGCCCTTCTCAAGCAGCGCCGCAATCACCGGACCTGCCAGCGTATCGGCCGCAGCACGGTCGATCAGCAGGGTCTCGGTTGCGCCGCAAATGCCGGTGCGGCGCAGCTTGGCGTTCAGCACAACCTCGCGGGCCATGTCCAGATCGGCACCGGCATCGAGATAGGTGTGGCAGATGCCCTCAAGGTGGGCGAACACCGGCACGCGGGCCTCGTCCTGCACGCGGGCCACCAGCGACTTGCCGCCGCGCGGCACGATGATGTCGATGAGGTTCACCGCCGTCAGCATCGCGCCCACGGCAGCGCGGTCCGTCGTCGGAATCAGCTGGATCGCGGCTTCCGGAAGCCCTGCACTGCGCAGCCCCTCAACGAGGCAGGCGTGAATGGCGCGCGAAGAGTGATGCGATTCGGAGCCGCCGCGCAGAATGACGGCATTGCCGGCCTTCAGCGTCAGCGCGCCAGCATCCGCCGTCACGTTCGGGCGGCTTTCGTAGATCACGCCGATGACGCCCAGCGGCACCGACACGCGCTCGATGACGAGGCCGTTCGGGCGGGTCCAGCCGGACGACACGCGACCCACCGGATCATCCAGTTCAGCAACCGCTTCCAGCCCCTTGGCGATGCCCTCGATGCGCGAAGGGTTCAGCTCAAGCCGGTCGAGCATGGCCGAGGTCAGGCCCTTGGCTCTGCCTGCGTCCATATCCTTGGCGTTGGCGTCCAGAATGGCCGCAACATTGGCGCGCAAGGCCGCCGCCGCACCGCGAATCGCAGCGTTCTTGGTCTCTGCGCTCGCCAGCCCCAGCGCCTGCACGGCGGCACGGGCCTGCATGGCCATATCCCGCACCAGTTGCACAGGATCGGTCGAAACGTTGGTCATCTGGTTCATAGCATCACCATGTCGTCGCGGTGCACGATGGCCGCCCGGGGAGCGTACCCGAGAATGGCCTCGATCTCATGGCTTTTGCGCCCGCACAGGCGCGCCGCCTCTTCGGTCTGGTAGTTCACGAGCCCGCGCGCAACCACGCGGCCCTGCATGTTTGCAATATCAACGACATCGCCGCGCTCGAAATGCCCGGCCACGGCCTTCATGCCCGCGGGCAGCAGGCTGCGGCCCTGCTCCAGCGCGGAGACCGCGCCATCGTCGATAATCAGCGTGCCTGCAACCTTCAGGCGTCCGGCCAGCCAGCGCTTGCGCGCAACCGGCGCGCTGTCCGGCGCGGGGAAAACGGTGCCGATCTTCTCGTTCTCGAAACGGGTCAGCGGCTTGTCCACCTTGCCGGAGATGATCGCCATGTGGCAGCCGCCCGAGGCTGCGATGCGCGCCGCTTGCAGCTTGGAGACCATGCCGCCCGAGCCCATGCCCGATGCGCCAACGCCCCCTGCCATCGCCTCGATTTCAGGGGTCATCTGCGGCACGACGGGAATGAGTTCGGCGTCCGGATCGCTCTTGGGGTCGCCGGTGAACAGGCCATCGATGTCAGACAGCAGAATAACGCCGCCCGCCTCGACCGCCTGACCCACACGGGCCGCCAGCCGGTCGTTGTCGCCGAAGCGAATCTCGGCGGTCGTCACCGTGTCGTTCTCATTGATGATGGGAACTGCGCCGGCTTCCACCAGCCGGTTGGCCGTTGCGCGCACGTTCAGGTAACGGCGACGGTCTTCCAGATCCTGCAACGTCAGCAGCATCTGGGCGGCCTGAATGCCGTGGGCGGCGAACAGCTCGGTATAGACCTGCGCCAGCTCGATCTGGCCGACGGCGGCGGAGGCCTGCGCGTC
>JAEZBH010000221.1 GCA_023427285.1 Pseudomonadota bacterium | reverse complement strand
CGCGCCACCTTGCCGCCGCGCAGGTGGATGCCTTCCACCCGCGGCGAGTACACGAAGATTTCGCGGTAGGGGACAGGCAGGGGCAGGCCCGGCACCTGGCCTGAGTTGATCTTGAACGCCAGCGCCGGGCGGTCCGGCTGGTAAGCGTTGGTGCGCACCGTGGCGAGGATGACCGAGCGGTAAAGCCGCAAGATGCGGTCATCCGCCAGCGCCTCCACCCGTGCAAGCTCGTTCTCGATGTCGGTGAGGATGGTGGCTTCCTGCTCGGGATTGGCCTTGTCCGGCTCAAAGCGGGCGGCGAACAGATCCGCCAGGGCCATGGTCAGGCGGGGATAGCTGATGAGCGCCGCCTGCACCGTGTCCTGCCCATACGGCAGGCCGATCTGGCGCATGTAACGGAAATAGGCGCGGAACAGGCCCGCCTGCGCCACGCTCAGGTTCACCTTGATGACGAGGGCGTTGAAGCCGTCATCCTCCTGATCTCCGCCGAGAATGGCGCGCAGCGCCGGCTCCAGCGAAGACTTCAGCCAGGTGAGATCAAGCGACTGGCCGTTGGGTTCCAACAACAGGAAATCGTGAATCCAGCCGCTCTTTCCCTCCGCCAGATCAAACGGATATTCCTCGATCACCTTGAGGCCGAGGTGCTCCAGAACCGGCACGCATTCCGACAGCGGAATGATCGAGCCCATGCTGAAGATCTTGAGGCGGATCTGGTGAACCGGGTCATCCTGACGGCGATAGATCAGCACATCGCGATCGTTTTCATCGCGCAGGGCAATGAGGCGCTCGATGTCGAGCGCCGCGTCATCCGGGGAATACTGGGCGCGGTACGATGCCGAGAGCAGGCGGCCATGGCTGAGACGAAGGCGAGCAGCGCGCGCCTCGCCCACGGTTTCCGCCAGCGCATTTTCCAGCTGGTCATCCCAGCCCAGCACCAGGGCGCGCAGGCGCTGGTTGAGGTCATCCTCATCCACCTGCGGGACGGAGCCGGGCGTGGTGCGGAGAATGAAATGGACGCGCGCCATCGCATCATCGCGCAGCTCCACCGAGAACAGGGACAAACGCGCCCGAAACGCGGTGGTCAGCATACGGCCCACGGTCTCGCGGATATCGCTGCGGTAGAGATCGCGCGGAATATAGGTCAGCACCGAGACGTAGCGCTCAAAGCGGTCACGGCGCACGAACAGCTTGGGCCGGGGCCGGTCGATCAGCGAAAGCAGACCCAGCGCCACGCTTGTCAGCTGCTCCGGGTCGATCTGGAACATCTCATCGCGCGGGAAATTCTCCAGCACATGCAGCAGCGCCTTGCCCGCATGGCCGCGCGGGGCAAAGCCGCAAGCCTCCAGCACCTTGTCCACCTTGAGGCGCAGAAGCGGCACCTGGCGCGGGCTGGTGGCGTAAGAGGCGGACGTGAACAGGCCGATGAAGCGATGCTCGCCGATCACCCGGCCATCGCGGAACGCCTTTACGCCCACATAATCCATGTGAATGCGGCGGTGGACGGTGGAGAGGGCATTGGATTTGGTAACCAGCACCGGCTCGGGCGTTGCCAGGAAATGGCGCAGCTGCGGCGACACGGTGGTGTAGCCTTCCGGCCCCCGCCACACAGGATAGGCGGGATCACGCAGGTAGCCAAAGCCGACCTCGGACCTGGGCGCGAGGGTTTCATCCCCCAGATCCCCCTCATAACTGTAGAAGCGATAGCCGAGCAGGGTGAAGTTGTCCCTCGACAGCCAGTCGAGAAAGGCCACGGCCTCGGACTGCTCCGCCGCGCTGACCGGCGGGGGATTACGGCTCAGCCCCTCTGCCGCTTCGGCCAACGCCGCCAGCATGGGCTGCCAGTCTTCCACCGCCGCGCGAACGTCGGCAAAGACAACCTCAAGGTCTGCCAGCACTTCCTGCCGCACCCTGGCGCTGACGCGCTCCAGCTCGATGTAGATGACGGATTCGCGCACCACCCCGTCGTCAGGCTCCTGTCCCTGACGCGGGCCGATGGTCTCAAGGCGCACGCCGTCGGCATCGCGGCGCACGTCAATGACCGGATGAATGATGCGATCAACCGTCAGGCTGCGGGATGCCAGCGCCGCCGCCACCGAATCCACCAGAAACGGCATGTCGTCATTGACGATGCACAGCGCGGTGCGCCGATTGCCGGGCGCTTCCGGCTCGCTGCGCAGCGCCTCAAGGCGGATGTACGGCTGGCCGGGGACGCGCGCCAGCGCCGTCTCCCACGCAAAGGCGGCGATTTCCGCCATGCCGGCAGCGTTTAGCCCCTGCAATTCATCCGGAAGGGCATCACGGAAGAATGCACTGGTAAACCGTTGCAAATCGGATTTCGCCTCGCCCTTCACATCAAGGTGCAAAGCCACTTCCTCCGCATGTTCCCGCGCGAGGCCCAAGACTGACATGGTGCGGTTCCCTATGCTTTCACGGGCAAGAAACAATCCTGCCCGCTTTGGACATTATATTACAGAAACCTATGACAAGCCGGCGGAGGTGTCAGCCCATATCGGCAGATTTCCCCCTGGTGTTGCCAATATGAAACCCTGTTTCGCTAAATTGCCAAGTACAGCTGGCGATTTTCATGCCAGCGTGCGTCACCATCCGCTTTTGAGCAAGATTCTTTCGACCCTATCAACGCTTGAGCGACGGGGTACGGCCCGCCCCTGTGCGACCTCTCCTGCATGACCTGTCCCAAGGGGAAGATGGCCGATCAGGATCAATCATGAGAAAGCGTGGCGGGGAGGCAGGCGATTCGCCCCCGAAGGACAACAGCACGGCTAAAGAATCAAGAATTTCCGCGAAAATAAATAACACTTTGGTTTTAATTCAAATAGGTACTCGTCATTTTATACAGATGTCCCGCATTCCGGAAAGACTGCGGGAAATGATGGTTAAGACGTTGTCATAACATCAATTATGAACAAGCCAATTCATCTGGCGTTCATCCCGGATTGTTAGCGTTCAATTGCGTAACGAGTTGCTTTGATTTCAACAACCAAGTCCGTTTGGTTGTTTTGAAGCAGCATATTCAATCCAATGCTGCGTTACCGAGCCAGCGACCGGGGGGAGCCGATGAGATATATGGATGTGACAGGGACGTTTGAGACAAATCGCCCGGCAAACTCTCCTCTGGAGTCCGTCAGCCGCGACCTCACCACGGAAGCCCCTCAACATCATCTCGTCGCTTTGGCCGTGCTGCTGGAACAAACGGTTCGCCAAATTTACCCCGAACGCTCTCCGCAAGCCATGCACCCCGGCCAATGGGCAGCCCTGCGCTATCTGGCCCGCGCCAACCGCGAGGCGGCAACCGTGGCAGGTCTGGCGCGGTATCTGGGCGTCACACTGGCTCCGGCCTCACGCGCCATCTCGGCGCTTACCCGCAAGAATCTGGTCAAGGGCGAACCGGACAACCGTGATCGGCGCATTGTTCGCCTGTCGCTGACGGCGGAAGGCCAGGCGTTGACTGAACAGGACCCGATCCTGCGTCTGGCCGAAATCATCGGCAAGTTGCCCGAGGATACCCGGACCGAACTGACCGGCGCGCTGGAGCATATTTTCGATCATCTGGGTCGGAAAAAGGGCCTCCACCGGGCAGCCAATCCATTCATGCTGAATTCCTGACCGTAGAACTGAGGAGGGCGGTTTACCCGCTCCAGCCCTTTGTTGGTCGCACTTGTCTACCGCAGGATGTGCCATCCTGCTCGAGGGCTGCTCTAAACTGTGCGCGGCCCCCACAGAATGATGGCCGCACCAAGAAGCGCCACAGCCATGCCGATGAGATCCCAACGGTCGGGCATCTGGCGCTCGGCCAGCCACATCCAGAGAATTGAGGCGGTGATATAAACACCGCCATAGGCCGCATAGGCCCGCCCGGCGAATTCCGCCTCAACGCGCGTGAGAGCAAAGGCAAAGAACGCCAGGCTCACCATGCCGGGCAACAGCCACCATGCCGACTTTCCCAGACGCGCCCACGCCCAAAAAGCGAAACAGCCGGCGATTTCGCCTATTGCTGCAACGATATACCAGCCAACGGCAGCCACTCAGGTCTCCTGGCTTGCGACTTGCGACCAGAATGATTCTAGACATCGGAAGAGGGCAGAAACAACAAAAGCCATCCGCCAGAAACAACAAAAGCCACCCGAAGGTGGCTTTGTTAGAGTTTCCTTGGGAGGAAACTGGAGCGGGCGAAGGGATTCGAACCCTCGACCCCAACCTTGGCAAGGTTGTGCTCTACCCCTGAGCTACGCCCGCTCGGCGTTGTCACTGCGGTGTGTCGCCGTGACGAGGGGGCTGATACA
>JAEZBH010000468.1 GCA_023427285.1 Pseudomonadota bacterium | reverse complement strand
CAGTACACGCTGCGTTGCGCCCGGTGTGGGCGTCGGGAACGGAGGCAGGGGTGAGCGCCGACGCGCAGCCGAAGCGGCCTATGAGCCTCGACGAGATGCGGGCAAAGCTCGCCAGCCTGCCGCCGTCCCACCCCGTCCACCACGTCACGTCGTCGGTCACGACCACCCATGGGCGGTGCGCGTGCGGCGAGGAGGTGCCGTACGACGGCATGGCCGAGCACATCACGCAGGCCGTCGGCGAGTTCAGGCGCGCACTCGCCCAGCACGACCGCGAGGTCAAGGCGGCGGCGCTGAGGGAAGGCGCGGATGCGCTCGGCCACGCGCCGAGCTGCTACCCGGACCCGGACCGTGACCCGTACGTCGGGTGCGCGTGCCGACTGACGTTTCTGTACGCGCGCGCCGACCGCATCGAGCGGGGTGAGGAGCCGAGACACACCACAAGCACCAGTACAAGCCCGGTGACACCGTCCTCGTCGAAGGCGTCGTCGTCGACTTCAACGCCGGCCAACCATACGGGGCCGTCAAGGTGGCGTTCCCCGCGGCCACGGATGAGGCGTTCCTGCTGGACGGGGTGACCGTGTGGCAGCCGCAGGCGCTCGTGTACACGGGCGGTGAGGTGTTCGACCTGGGTGGGTATACGGCGCAGGAGGGCACGTACGAGGACGAGGAGGCGGCATGAGCAAGAAGAAGAGCCTGTGGACCGTCACGTGGGACAACACCGGCACCAGCTCGACGGTTCGGGCGCACACCGTGCGCCACTTCGACGGTGTCCTCGAGTTCGTCACCAAGGACGGCGAGCTGTTGGGCGTGTACGCGCCGGGAGCGTGGGTGTCCGTCGAGCGGGTCCAGGTCAAGCCGTGACTGTGCTCATTGCGGTTGCCGCCATTGCGGCCTACCTCGCCGTAGTGGCCTTCCGCGCCGCACTCGAACGGTGGGCAAAGCCATGACGACATACGAAGTCACCCGGTTCAACGCCACCTACTACAACACCAACGGGCAACCCATCTGCCAGCCCACAACCATCAAGACGTACTACACCGAGGAGAACGAACGTGACTGAGAACTGGCGAGTCCAGATCAGCCCGAAGCTCGCGGACGGGACGCTCGTGAACGTGCGCGCCGAGACGCCGCATGAGCTTGCAGCACTCATTGAGGGGTTGGTGCAGGTTGCCCCGGCGGTGGCGTCGCTGCCGGCGCACCTGAACGGTGTGGGTGCGGTGGCGACGGGCCTGGGTGGTCAGGTGGTGGAGCACCGTGCGGCACCCCCGCAGCAGCCGTCGGCGTCGAACCCGGCGTCGTGGAACCCGCCCGCTCAGGCGGCGCAGCAGGCGCCGACCGGTGGTGGTGCGCGGGTGGAGTCGGACAAGTGGGGTGGGTCGTACGAGTGGGACCGCCCGGATGCGCCGATCACCCCGCAGGGTGTGAAGGCTGTGTTGAAGCGGGGTACGTCGAAGCAGGGCAGCCCGTATGCGCGGTGGATTGACCCGCGGTCAAAGGTGATCCCGTCGGTGTACGCGTCGGGTGTGCGGCAGGACCCGGCGGACTTGTGGCCTGGCGAGTTCGCCGCACGAGGCGTCTGACCGGTTGGGGCCGACCCCCAGGTAAGAGGCTGCACGACGACCAGAGGGGGTGTCACCGTGCTGCCCGCCCCCAAACCCTGCGCAGGGCCGCACAGTCGCGCACGTTTTGTAGCCCCCAAGGCTACTTTTCCGACATAAACGGAGGTCAGGCGCATGAACGAGGAGCCGTCCGTGCTCGCCGCCGACAGCGAACGCAGCACCGTCCTCGCCCGCGCGCGCTGCTGCCGCGACTGGCCCGTCTCTACCATCCACCTGCTCGGCAGGTGCGGGTACTGCGGGCAACGGCCCGTCATCATCGGCCCCTGGGAGGACTGACGTGGCAATCTCATCCGCCCGGTCCCTCACCAAAGGACGCACCGCAGGTGCGCCCCTCCCGCGGCTCGCCGCCCTCAACGAGCTACACGACGGACACTTCAAGTTCCGGTTCCGTCAATCCGAAATCACCCTCATCGCCTCCCAACCGAACTCATGGAAATCCGGGTTCGCGCTGTGGTTGGCATCACAATTCAACGTCCCCACCCTGTACTTCTGCGCCGACTCATCCGCATGGACCGCATCCACCAGGCTCGTCGCCGCATACACCGGTGAACCCATCGCATCCGTCGCCAAGGGATTGCGTGAAGTCGGGGAAGGATACTACGAGGACATTCTCGCAGACTCACCGATCCGGTTCTGTTTCGACCCGAACCCCACCTCCGACACCATTCGTGAAGAACTCGACGCGTGGGTGGAAATGTTCGACACCTACCCCCAGCTGATCGTCGTGGACAACCTGATGGATGTGGTGGGTGCGGGCGATAACGAGTTCGCCGCGTACAAGGATGTGTTGTTGGGGTTGAAGACGATCGCCCGTGCCACTGAGGCTTCGATCATTGTGTTGCATCACATGACGGAGGCGTCCACGGACCCGTATTTGCCGGCGCCGCGTAAGGCGTTGATGGGGAAGGTGGCCCAGACCCCGGAGAATGTGTTGTCGGTGGCGATGGATGAGGGTGAGGAACAGTTCTTGGTGTCGGTGGTGAAGCATCGTTCGGGTCCGAAGGACGCGCAGGGTAAGCGCTACGTGACTTTCAGGGTTCACCCGGACAGGAATCAGTTGGAGGCGGCGCCGGTGAGTGTTCCGTTTATTGCTCCGCCGGCGGAGAAGTGGTGGGAGAAGGAGGCATGAGCGAGGCGCGCACCCTTGATGACGTGCTAGCTGCGCGGCCCGTTGACCGGCGGGCGGTCGACGAGGCCCGGCGCGAGATGTGGGGCGAGGTCCGCCCCCCCGAGGAGGGGAATCATGCAGAAGGCCATTGATGAACTCATCGACATTCGACGCCGACACCAGTCAGAAATTGACTACCTGCGGGCCGACCCCAACCACGACCCCGAAGACGTGCGCGGCGTCATCCACAACCTCAACGAAACCATCCGGCAGATCGGTGACGCGCTGACCGTCCTCGTGGACGAGCTGTCGAAGCGCCGTGAGGCGGCGCGACGTGCAGCAGTCGGCACGTACGTGC
>JAEZBH010000454.1 GCA_023427285.1 Pseudomonadota bacterium | reverse complement strand
CTTTACTGGGGCGAACACTGACCGAAGTGCTGAAAGCGGTGGCTCCCCTGATCGGATTTGCCTGCCTGCTCCAGTTCACTCTCATCAATGCGCCCCTTGCCCTGTTCCTTCAGTTTCTCATCGGGGCCGTATTCGCCACGGCTGGCATGTATCTGCTTTTTCTCGGCATTGACCTTGGCATCCTGCCCATGGGCCGCTTCATCGGCGCGGAACTCCCGCAGCGGGGCTCCTTTGCGCTTATTCTGGCCGTCACTTTCTCATTTGCGTTTGCAACGACCGTTGCCGAGCCGGACGTTCTCGTTCTTGCCCAACAGGTTGACCAGCTTTCGTCCGGGGGTATTTCCCGACATCTGGTGCTCTATGCGATGGCCGCAGGCGTTGGCGCATTTGCAAGCCTTGCAATCGCGCGCATGGTGCTGGGCTGGTCCATGCGAGTGCTCATCATCGGCATTTATCTGCTCATCCTTGCCCTGTCGTTCTTCGCCATCGACCAGTTCGTCCCGCTGGCCTACGATTCCGGCAGTGTAACCACCGGGGTGGTGACGGCACCCGTGGTTATCGCCCTGACGACAGGGCTCAGCTCGGTTCTTGCAGGCCGCTCGAGCGTCTCTGACGGTTTTGGCATACTCGGAATTGCCTCCGCAGGCGCGATTGTCACCATGCTGATCATCGGGTTATTTTAATCATGGCAGCGCTGCTGATGGACTACCTGGCCTTCTCAGCCATAAGCGTTGCCATTGCGGTCCTTCCCTTGGCCGTGCTGTTCATCCTGTTCCAGCTCTTTCTGCTCAAGCTGCCTCTGCGCAAGGTCAGGGAAATATTGCTTGGCACTGTGCTTGCCGCAGCAGGCCTCTTCCTGTTTTTGTTCGGCATCAACCTCGGCTTCCTGCCGTTTGGCAGGATCATTGGCGAAAGTCTCGGTGCGGCCTCCGGCCCGTGGCTCCTCATTGCCGCCGGCGCGATCCTGGGGTTTGTGACAACGTGGGGCGAACCTGCTGTGCGCATTCTCGCGGACCAGGTTGACAAAGCCTCCCAAGGCTCCATTCCCGGCATACTGGTTCTGCACGCCGTCTGCCTTGGCGTTGCTGTATTTGTTGGCATCGGCACATTGAGAATCAGCTACGGCATCCCGCTGCTGTACATCCTTGTGCCCGGATACTGCCTGGCGATTGTCATGATATGGCGCAGCGATCGCAATTTCGTCTCCATCGCCCTCGATGCGGGCGGCGTTGCAACCGGCCCCTTGGCCAACACCTTTCTGCTGACATTTGCGCTCGGAGCAGCCACCGCCGTTCACGGGCAAAGCACCCTAATTAATGGACTGGGGTTCGTGTCCCTGATCGCCCTTGCACCCATTATCTCTGTGCTGGTGCTGGGCCTTTTTGTCCGTAAAGCGCAAGCGCAAGCGCAACGGGAGTAGCACCGGATGATGAATTCCTACCTGATCGTATCCATCGTGCGCAAAGGATGGGGCGATGCAATTCTGGAAGCAACGATGAACGCAGGTGCCCATGGCGGCACGGTCCTTCCCGGCCGAGGCATCGGCCGCAATGAACAGATGCGCGTGTTCGGCATCAAGATCGAGCCGGAGAAGGAAATCATCCTGACGATTGTCGGCGCCGACCTGAAGGACCACATCCTCAGCGAAGTAGAGCGCGTTGCCGAACTCAACATGCCCGGCAATGGCCTTGCCTTTTACTTCCCGCTGGAAAAGGTCGCAGGCATCATGCACGTGGTTAGCGGCGCGGATGACCCCTTGCGCTGAACCAGACCAAGGTGTGAATGTGAACCACGCTGAGGCGCTACCCGACTTTTGACCACCCGGCTGGAGATTTTCCGGGGATGAACGATCCGGGTGGGCCGGTGATACCATCGCCGAGGCTGAAACCGGCGCACCGCTCATCATGGTCCGCCACCGCCGCAACAGCGACGGGAGGCTGAATGCCCAGTTCTGCTGCAAATTGTGTCTGTGGCCGAGCACTGCCCTCAACAAGCAGTAACCGCTTCGCGGTTGAATTCCAGCGTGAAATCACGCCTCGTCATCGGCAATGAACACCTTTCCTGCTCAACAAGAGCCCATCAGAGGTGTCCCGAAACTCGAGGGAAGATCACTCCCACACAACGCTTAGGGGACAGAAAAACCGCTTCCTTATTTTGATATAGATATATATCAATTAAATACTGCCATGGTCTGCACTGGGGAGTGCTTCCATGGTGAGTTTGGGGAGCATCGCTATGGGGAGACATGTGCATGGGCAGCAGCAGGGGGAACAATGGGACTGTCTTTCAAGGTGAGCAAACCAGACGCGGACTGATCGCGCCTCTTCGGATCACCCGCCGCAATGCACCCTCGCCGGGCCAGTTCCCCGCGCTTTTCTGAAACAGGACACAATCAGAGTATGATGCGGCACCTCTCAAACCGCGCAGCGCAAGCCCTGCCTGATCTCACGCAAGCGAGAGTGACATGACTATTCAGATACGACGCGGATACGTTGATGGGCGCTACGGCCAGATCCATTATCGCGAAGCCGTCCCCAACCATCCTTCACGGCGGCCTCTGGTGCTTTTGCACCAAAACCCATCCTCTTCTTTTGAATACGAACCGCTGATTGCCGCAATGGCGCCGGATCGCCGGGTGATCGCGCTTGATACACCCGGATACGGCCAGTCGGATGGCCCCGATGCGCCGTTATCGATGACGGGCTATGCAGACGCACTGGCCGAGACTCTGCCCAAACTCGGGCTGACCGATGAGGCAGGGTGCGATCTTTATGGATTCCACACCGGCGCTTTGCTCACGCTGGAAGTCGCCATTCTTGCCCCCACCACCGTCCGTCACGCCGCCGTGACCGGTTTGCCGATGCGCTCACCCGAAGAGTGCGCAGACCTTCTCGCCAAGGCAAAGAATCCGCCGCCTCTCGACGAAGACGGCACAGTGGCGCTCAATATGGCGCAGCGTCTTTGGGACTACATCGTCAAGCCGCGCGAGAAGGTCATCCCCCTCAGCCGGGCCGGGCGCGTCTGGATTGACAAACTGCGCCCGCTCGATCGCTCGAGCTGGGCTTATGTCGGGGTCTGGAGCTACGATTATTCGGCTCGCCTGCCGCAGGTGACACAGCCGGTCCTCCTCGTCCAGCACGCCGAGGCCATTGCAGACCCCTCAAAGGCGGCAGTCCGGATGATCCGTTCGCACAAGATTGTCGACCTCCCGCAGTTCGACCGCGATCTTCTGGAATTGCCGGACGGTGTCGCAGCGCTCGCACAGAACCTGCGCGCCTTTTTCGATGCCGGATGCTGAGGAAGCGCCCCAATGCGCCAGGCAAGCCCTGCCCGGCTCCACGGCAGTGCCGACGCCGCCATTCCTTTGGACAGACCAATACGCGCAGGCTTCGCCGCGCTGCTGAATGAGGATGACCCAATATGGACGATATTGCCAAGCTGATGATGGACGATGATAAGCTGCTCTCCGCGCTGACACGCGAAGGGCCGATCAATCGCGTCCGTGCGGGCGAAGTGATGGAGCGCTTCGGCGTCGATGCGATCGTGACCGGCGACCCGCTCAACGTTTTCCATATTCTGGGGTACTGGCCGCACATCGCAAGCACGAAGGCGGGCTATCCACCGACCACGTTTGCCATCCTGCCGCGCGATCCGGCTGCCCCTCCGGCAATCGTCACGACCCAATTCATCTATTATTACTCATTCGTCGACGGCGGTCCGCGCGACCAGGTGCCAGCCTATCTGTTCGAGGCTGCCGGCGATGACGGGGCAATCCTTGAGGCAGCGCCCAACCCCGGCTTCTTTGCCGATCTGGGCGAGGCTCCCATGACCGAAATTGAAGAGCGCCGCCGCGATCGCACCAACTGGGCGGCCCGGCCCGGCCACTTCTTTACGGATGCCGGCAGCGCCCTTGCCCGCGCGATCAAGGACCTGGGCCTCTGGCAGGCGACCCTGGCGTATGACCACGATCTCATTCGTGCCGTTTGCGAGCGGCGCGAACGCCCCGGCCCCCTGGTGCCGGCCGACAATCTGCTGCGCTGGATCCGCATGGTGAAATCGCCGCTGGAAGTGGCCCTGATGCGCCGCGCCTCCGAAGCCAACGTGGCGGCCGTTGATGCCGTCATTGCCAGCGTGCGGGCCGGTGCAGATTACCGCGAGCTTCGCCGTCTCTTCGACGTTGAGTCCGCCAGGCGCGGCAACCGCAGCGTGTTCATGACCGTCGATCGCGTCTCGACGCCGCTTGCGATCGACCACCGCGTCCGCGAGGGGCAGTCCCTGTTCTTCGACGGCGTCAGCCATTACCAGAACTACCATGGCGACTATGCCCGCACGGTGTTCGTGGGCGAGCCGACGTCTGCGATCCGCAAGACCGCGCGCGCGGCCGTTGCCGGATGGGAGGCCATCCGCGAGCAGCTGCGCCCGGGTATGCGCTACTCCGAAGTCTCGGCGATCGGCAAGGACGTGCTGCGCCGTGTCGGCGCTGGTGACCACATCACGTTCGGCCCGCACAGCGTCGGGTTGATGCATACCGATGAGCCGGGCGCGGAGCTCGGCGGATTTTATGGCAAGAACGACCTGCTGCTCGAAGAGAACATGATCCTCAGCGTTGACTGCCCGTCAATTGCAACCGGCATCGGCGGCTCTGTCCATATCGAAGATCTGGTGCTGATCACCTCCGACGGCGCCGTCCCGATCCACCCCATCACCGATCATGTCATCACGCTCTGAGGTGGACTTGAATATTGCCAGAGGGCCCTCAATCCCCACCGGAGAGATCGTGGGCCCTTCATGCGCAAGGCCGTGCCGTCAATGATGAGAACCGCCCCGGCTTCTTGGGCCGAGGCTATTCGATAAGGGGATTGCGGGGGCCGGATTTACCGCTTCGGCTTCGCCTTCGCGTTAGGTAAGCGTGGTCTGGAACACGCCTTGCGCGGCAACTGCGGAGAGGGTTGATTGCCGTCCTTCTCTGAAGGAACGGCGTGCATGGATCAGGTTACTGCAGATTTACACACTGGAGCGACCAGTCATACGACCAGTCGTATGACTGGTCGGATCGAAGTCGTTGGCCGTGTCTCTGGCCGGCGCCGTTGGACGGTGGAGCAGAAGCTGGCGATCCTGCACGATGCGTTTGGCCCGGAGGGCTCGCTGCGCGCTGCGTGCGAGCACCATGAAGTCAGCGCGGCACAGCTCTACTCCTGGCGGCGGCAGGCCGTATCTGGCGAACTCACGCATGTTACGCCGGCGTTGCCGGCCTTTGCTGCGGTTGAGGTTGACGAGGCCAGGGGTCCTGCTCTGCCAGCGTCGGCGAACAGGATCACCATCGAGCTGCCCTCGGGCGTTCGGCTCACAATTGATGCCAGCGTTGATCCGCAAGCTTTGGCCCGCGTC
>JAEZBH010000366.1 GCA_023427285.1 Pseudomonadota bacterium | reverse complement strand
TCGCTGGCCTGCAAGGTGAAGGCGTCCGGGGTTGCGCCCTCGGGTGTGCGCATGACGATATGGCTGCCCCGGACGAGCCGGATGCGCGGCTTTGCGGTTTCATAGCCGGGGAGCAGGCGCAGCACAGTGTCCGCCCACGGACCCGCCGCATTCACGACGGCGCGGGCGGTCACGATGAAATCCATGCCTTTGCCGTTCTGGCAGGTGATGCGATAGCCGCCGTTCGGCACGGGTTTGATGGCAACCACGGTGCAGTAATTGCGAACCGTCGCGCCGCGTTCGCGGGCATCCAGCAGGGTCGAGAGGGTGAGGCGGGCGTCGTCCACCTGGCAGTCGCTGTAATGCAGGACGGAGCGCAGGTCGCCGGTCAGGAGGCCGGTTGCGCTGATGTCGTTGTCCTCAATCCTGCCGGAGCCGGGTATTTGGGTGCTTGAAGCCAGCCAATCGTAAAGGTGCAGACCGGCGCGCACCATCCAGGCCGGGCGTCGCTGGTGGCGGTTGATGGGCACGAGGAAGCGCAGCGGCTCCACCAGATGCGGGGCGATGCTCATCATGACATCGCGCTCCCGCAACGACTCCCGAACGAGCCGGAATTCCCGCTGTTCCAGATAGCGCAGACCGCCGTGGATCAGCTTGCTGGACGCCGAGGAGGTGGCGCAGCCGTAATCTCCCTGTTCGGCAAGGAAAACACTCAGGCCCCGGCCGATGGCATCGCGCGCAATGCCTGCGCCATTGATGCCTCCGCCTATGATGAACAGATCGACAGCTTCAACCATAACAGCGGTGTGTACCACGCTGCATCACTCAGGTCACGGTAAAGCCCCGGCCTGGAAGGGCGGCAAGGAGCGGGAAGAGCGGCCCCGGCGGCAAGGTCTGCCTATTCCTCATACTCGGCTTTGGCGAGCGGCGTGACGGCTGGCGCATTGAGAACGGTTCCGTCGATGGCGAAATGAGAACCATGGCAGGGGCAGTCCCAGCAGCGCTCGAACGGGTTCCAGTGGACCACGCAGCCCGCATGGGTGCACGCGGCGGAGCGCGCGTGCAAGGTGCCGCTTTCATCGCGGAACACGGCAAGCTTTTTCAGCCCGTCGCGGATGATGGCGCCTTGTCCCGGCTGGATGCTGTTTGTCGAGGTGACGTCTCCGGCTGTCAGGTGTTCGGCCCAATGGGTTGCCGCCTTGATGTTCTCCTTCAGGTATTCGCCTGTTGCCGTGATGGAGATCCGCTGGGGGTCGGTCACTTCGGCCCAGTTGTTGTCCACGCCTGCGATGAGATCGCGCAGGATCAGGCTGCCCGCCACGGCGTTGGTGATGCCTTGCCCGGAATCGCCGGTGTGGATGTAGATATGGTTGTTGCCGTGGTTGAGGCCGGTAAAGGGCAGGTAATCCACCGGCTCCATCACCTGTCCTGACCAGCGGTACTCGATCGATTGAAGCTGGGGGTAGCGCTGGCGAGCCCACTCCTCCAGCCGGGCGAAGCGGTCGCCCATGTCGTGGGCCGTGCCGGTTTTGTGATCTTCCCCGCCGATGATGAGCATGTCGAGCGGCCCGCCGCCCGGCTGGATGCGAACGTAATGGTAGGCCTCCTGCGTGTCCCACACGAGCGCGTCAGGCACCGATCCGGCCTCGACCGGTCCGGCAATGGCATAGGTGCGGTAAGGAGCCTGCTTGGTGTGGACAACGACGCGATCATTGATCGGAGAGTTGGTTGCAATCACCGCCGCCTTGGCATGGATCTTGTGGTCGTGGCCCGCAATCAGCGTCACGCCGTCATCGGTTTCGTGAACGCTGATGACGGGGGAGTTGGCATAAATCCGCCCGCCGTCGCGCAAAATGGCGTGGGCGAGGCCCGCCATGTATTTGCGCGGATGGAAGCGTCCCTGCTCGGGAAACCGAAGGGCGCGCCCGGTATCCATGCCCGGAACGGGCGCATGATCGGCCCAGCAGACACCCGTAAAGCCAATCTGTTCGCAGGCCTCGATTTCTCGCTCCAGCAGCGCTTCATCATCTCCGGGGGAGAGGATCAAATACCCGTCGAGGCGAGCAAAGTCGCAGTCGATGCCCTCATGCTGCTGGATCGCCTCGATTCGGGAAATGGCCGCGGCGTGGCTGTTGTAGTGACGGCGGGCGGACTCCAGCCCGCAGCGATTAATGAGGCGGTGATAGAAGTCGTCCAGTGCCGAGGCGAGGTGGGCGGTGGTGCGGGAGGTCATGCCCCCGCCGATGATGCCCCGGTCGATGACGATGACGGAGCGCCCCGTGCGCATCAGTTCGTAGGCGGTGGACAGCCCGGCAATGCCTGCGCCGACGATGGCGACATCGGCGTGTTCATCGGAGCGGAGCAGGGGAGCATCTGCGATCGGGCCGGATGCCATCCAGACGGGAACACTGCGTTCCATCGAGACATTCATGGGACGCTCCTTGCAGGGGCCGACGAGGGTTCAGGTTGAACCCTCTCGTCTGCTTGGAGTTCCGCTCGGGTGCGTTGGTCCGGCCCGCCGTCGAAACGCTTTCAGGCGCTCTCTATCGGTCAGATCGTGGCGTTGAACGCGATGGAGGCTGCGGCGGGTCTGGGTCCGGTCGGCATCAGTCCTGCCGAATAGGTCGGCGTCGTGCGTTTGCCCTTCTGGCTTTCCTCGACGATGGCATTGAGAATGCCCTCGCTGACGGTTTTCAGGCGCAGCACGATGCGTCCGTTGGTCAGCACCAGATCCTGAAAGGTTGCAAGCGCGCTGGACAGGCTGGCCCTCAGGGTTTTGTCCACGTTTTCAAGGGCAAGAGGGTTCTTCTTCAGGCTTTGCAGGCCGTAGGCCAGCACCGAGGAGAGGCGGCCCTTTTCCTCCAGCAGCGGCTGGATGGCAGAGGGGCGCTCGGTCTCCAGCAGGCGGTTCTCCGTCTCCACCAGAAGGATGAGGCGCTGCACCACATCCAGCAGTTCAGAGATGTTCTTGTGGAGATCCAGCGGCGCGTCGGCGGCCTGAAACTGGGCGGCAAGTGCGGGGTTCATTGTTGACCTCCCTGCATGCGGATCATCTCGTTCATCAGGATGGGCGAGAGGCCGAGGCCGCCGCGACGGGCGATCTCGCGGCCCATCTCCTGACCCATCAGGCTGCGAAACACCTCTTCGCCCGCGCCGCCGCCGAACATCTCGTCGGTCTCGACCATCGAGAACATGGTGTTGACCATCTCGCCGATGAGGATGGACTCGAATTCCTGAATCGCGTCCCGGGTTTTGGGATCGGCAGCCGGCTGCGGGCGGCCCGCCATCAGGGTGGCGGAGGCCTTGGCGGCGGCAGAGGAAACCAGCATGTCCATCAGAATACTTCCACTTCGGCTTGCAGGGCGCCTGCGGCGCGCAGGGCTTGCAGAATGGTGATGAGGTCGCGCGGGGTGACGCCCAGGGCGTTGAGGCCGTTGACCAGATCCTGCAACGAGACGCCGGTTTCCAGAACGCCCAGCTGACGACCCGCGCCGTCGTCCACCTGAATGCTGGTGCGCGGCACAACGACGGTCTGGCCGCCTTGCGAGAACGGATTGGGCTGGGAGACCTGGGGCATTTCGGTCACGCTGATGGTCAAGTTGCCCTGAGCGATCGCGACGCGGCTCACCTTTACGTCCGCGCCCATGACGATGGTGCCGGAGGCTTCATCCACCACGATCCGGGCAGGCTGATCCACCGTAACCGGCAGGCGCTCGATCTCGCTGATGAACTGGGCCATGCCGTACTGGTAGCCGCTGGGCAGCTCGAGCTGAACCGTGGTCGGATCGAGCATGCGCGCAACGGGCGTGCCCTGCGCGGTGTTGATGGTTGCCGCGATCCGCTCCGCCGTCGTGAAATCGGGGTTCTTCAGGGCCAGCCGCATGGAGTTCATTTCGGCCAGGGCGAACTGTACTTCCTGCTCGACGATGCCGCCGTTGGTGATGCGGGCCGAGGTGGTGACCCCGCGCGAGATCGTCTGGGCCCCGCCCTTGGCTTCGAAGCCGGAGACGGCGACCGACCCTTGCGCAACGGCGTAAACCTCGCCGTCCATACCCATCAGGGGCGTAATGAGCAGGGTGCCGCCCTGAAGGCTGGTGGCATCGCCCATGGCGGCGATCTGAACGTCGATTCGCGAGCCTTTGCGCGCAAACGGGGGCAGCGTTGCCGTAACGGTGACCGCCGCCACGTTCTTCGTGTTCAATTTCAGGTCGCGCATGCTGATGCCGAGGCGGTCCAGCATGCTCTTGAGCGACTGTTCGGTGAAGGGGGCGTTGCGCAGCATGTCGCCCGTGCCGTTGAGGCCGACAACGAGGCCGTAACCAATCAGCTGGTTCTCGCGAACGTTCTCAAAATCAACGATATCCTTGATGCGGGAGTTGGCCGCTACAGGTGTGGAAGCCCCGGCAACAATGGCCAGGCCAAGGCAGAGGCTGCCTATCCATTTGAGGGTCGAGCGGCTGAGAATCGGCATAATTTTCCTGCCTCGCATCGTTTTCTTCGATTTCGAGGCTATCCATGCTAATACCGTGCCAACTTTGATCCATACGGGTCTTCATGCTTTGGCAACCATAGGGATGCAGGATCGCAGGCCATGAGAATTCAGGACCCTGTACGCACCCAGGCCGCCACAACCCGGCGTGCGGGTGACAAGGGCGGCGCAGGCGCCGCTTCAGGCTTTTCCAGCTTGCTGGGCGCGGAAGAAGCTCCGGCCGCCAGCGGCTTGTCCGGTACTGGGCCGGTTGCAAGCATCGGAGCCATTTTGGCAGCGCAACAGAGCGAGGATGCCACTCAAGGCCGCTCGCGCGGCCTGAAGTGGGGGCGCGACCTGCTTGACGAACTGGAAGGCATGCAGCGCGCCTTGATGCTCGGCACCCTCAGTGTGAGCCAACTCAATGCCTTAGCAAATAAGGTGCGGACATATCAAAGCGCGGGCGATCCCAAGCTTGATAGTATCCTGGGCGAGATTGAACTCAGAGTTGCAGTTGAACTTGCCAAATACGGAATAGAAATTGCACTTTGATAAAATCGTTCACTTGTTCAATGGGGCTAAACCTTTTATAAGCCGCGTCACCGAATTGCGGGGAGCGTCGGAGGCATGATGGGTAGTACTTTGAATGAAACCCACGAACGTCTGAACAGCAATGGTCCGGAGGACCTTTTGATTAAGAGCGAGGCTGCCGCCAAAATCCAGCAGCCGATCGTTGAGCTCCCGGAGGGCTATGCGCCCTCGGCAGACGAGGAGTTCATGAACCCTTTGCAGCTGGAATATTTCCGCCGCAAGCTTGTCGCCTGGAAGGAGGACATCCTCCGCGAGGCGCGCGAAACTCTTGAAACGCTTCAGAGCGAGTCTCTGCGCGAACCGGATGTGACCGATCGCGCTTCTTCTGAAACAGACTGGTCCATTGAGTTGCGGACCCGTGACCGCCAGCGCAAGCTGATCTCCAAGATCGACGCCGCGCTGCGTCGGGTTGAGACGGGCGAATATGGCTACTGTGAGGTGACGGGCGATCCGATCTCCTTGCAGCGGCTGGAAGCCCGGCCGATTGCCACCATGACGCTGGAGGCGCAGGAGCGTCACGAGCGCATGGAAAAGGTGACGCGCGAAGACTGATCGTCCTGATGCTCAGCCCGCACCGGTGAGGGGGTAATCCCCGGCAGGGCGGTGCCGGGTCAAGGACGGAGTAATGTTGCGAAGCGGCGGCTGTGGTTCAGGCTGCCGCTTTTTTGATTCCTGGTCCCGAGACGCAACAAAAGCCGGCGGATGATGCATCCGCCGGCTTTTGTTGTTCGACAGTTTTTTTCTGCTCGCCAGGGGGTGAGGCGGGCCGCTTGCCCGTTATCAGAACGGGAAGAGGGCGTCGTACAGCTGCTGGCCGTAGCGGGCCTGCTGCACGTCGGTCAGCTGGCCGCGGCCGCCGTAGGAGATGCGGGCCTCGGCAATCTGGGAGTGGTTGATGGTGTTGGAGCGGCTGATGTCCTCGGGGCGGACGAGGCCGGCAATCACCAGCTCGCGCACCTCGTAGTTCACCCGGACTTCCTGCTTGCCCTGAATGACGAGATTGCCGTTGGGCAGCACGCCGGTCACGACCGCAGCGATCGTCAGGTTGATGTTTTCCTTGCGGTTGACCTGACCCGAGCCGGAGCTGGTGGAGTTGGATTCAGCCTCGACCAGCGAACCCGGATCGCCCGGCAGGTGCTTTTGCAGGCCAAGCAAGCTCGGAATGCCCGCTTCCTCGGAGTTCTTGCGGCTGCGCGAGGTGGTGTTGTTCACCTGCGCCTGATCGGAGATGGCGATTTGCACGGTCAGAATGTCGCCAACCTGCGAGGCGCGCGGATCACGGAAGAAAGCGCGGGAGCCGGCGCGCCACAGCGAGGCGCCATTTTCTGCCTGCTGGGCAGTCTCGCCGGAGCGAACGGCAGCCATCTGCTGCTGGGTGGCGAGCGAGCCCTGCATGGCCGGTGCCGTTACGCCCTCGATGGGCGACAGCTTGGGGGCGCGGCCAATGTTGGCAACGCGCTCGGCGGTTCCGCAGGCGGAAAGGGTGGAGGCTGCAAGGCCGATGGCGATGAGACGGATCCACATGATGTTCACCCTTGTCTGGTCTTGTCGCTGTTTGCTGCGTTTTGTTCTGGTTGCGGCTCAAAGACCGGCGAGCAGCGCCATGCCGCCCGCGCTGATCGTCACGAGGCCGTTTGCGGCGACCTCGCCCTGAACCACCTGATTTGAGCTGAGGTTCTGGACGCGCACGACGCTGCCCTTGGAGCCGTCTTCCAGCGCCTAGCCCTTGGCGGCGATGGTGAGGTTGCCGTGGCTGACCACCATGGTGACGGCCTGACCCTTCTTGATGAGGTTCGGCTGGCGCAGATCGTGTGCCCGGATCGGGGAACCGGCCGTCAGCGGACGGCGGGCTTCCAGCCCGGCAATTTCTTCCATGCCCAGTGCGCCGCGGGCGCGGCGGGCATCGACGGCCTGGGTTTCCAGATCGCTTGCGCTGATGATCTCGCCCGCCTTGACGGTGGAGCTGAGGACCGCGATCTCGATCATCTGCTGCTGGGCGGCGGCGCCCGAAGGCGCGGCGACGGCCAGAACGGCGGCGGCGATGGCAAAGGTGCGAAGACGGTTCATGGCGCGTTACCGGATCTGGTTGGTTGCGTTCATCATCTCATCGACGGTCTGAATGACCTTCGAGTTCATCTCGTAGGCGCGCTGCGCCGTGATGAGAGAGGTGATTTCGCTGACCGGGTTAACGTTGGACGTCTCCAGCATGCCCTGACGCAGCTTGCCGAAACCTTCCTGCGTCGGAGTGCCGATGGTCGGCACGCCCGAGGAGGCGGTTTCCTTCAGGAAGTTGTCGCCAATGCTCTCAAGGCCGGCCTCGTTCGGGAACATGGCAAGATCGATCTGGCCGACGGTCTGGTATTCCACCTGACCGGCCTGCTTCACCTGCACGGTGCCGTCGTCGGCAATGGTCACGTCCACGGCATCGGGCGGCACGATGATGCCCGGCAGCACGCGGTAGCCGTCTGCCGTCACCAGCTCGCCCTGATCCGACAGCTGGAAGGAACCGGCGCGGGTGTAGGCCTCTTCGCCGTTCGGCATTTCGATGCGGAAGTAGCCGCGCCCGTCAATGGCGATGTCGTAAGAGTTGGAGGTGAGGGTGAGGTTGCCCTGCTCGGCGATGCGGTACACGCCCGCAGCGCGCACGCCCAGACCGATCTGCACGCCGGTGGCGACGCGGGTGTCGGATTCCGACGTCTGGGCGCCGACACGGCGCACGTTCTGGTACAGAAGATCCTGAAATTCCGCCCGGTTCCGCTTGAAGCCCGTGGTGTTCATGTTGGCGATGTTGTTGGAGATGACCTCCACGTTCATCTGCTGGGCCAGCATGCCGGTCGATGCGATGCTCAGTGCGCGCATGGTTTTCTTCCTTTCCTGCCTTGCCGGGAGAATTCGTTATTGCACCCGGGCAAGGCGCTCGAGGCCTTGCTTGCGAATGTCGTTGTAGCGTTCGAGCAGTTTTGCGGTGGACTGGTACGAGCGCATCACCTCGGTCATGTGGGAGACTTCCTTGATCGCCTTGACGTTGGAAGCCTCGATCACGCCCGTCTTCAGGTGAACCTCGTCGACCGGCAGAATGCGACCGCCTTCGCCCTTCATGTAGGTGCCGCCCAGTTTGTCCAAGAGGTAGGGGTTGTCGAACTGGGTGATGGCGAGACGGCCGATCACGCCGTTGTTGCTTGAGACGGTGCCATCCAGCGCAATGGCAAGATCGGTGTCTTCCACCTCGAACTTGATCGGCTGGCCTTCCGCGTTCAGCACCTGCGCGCCCTCGGAGGTGACCAGAAATCCGTCGCCCGAGACGCGGAACTTGCCGTTGCGGGTATAGGCGGTCTCGCCTTCCGGGGTCCGCACGGTGAAGAAGCCGTCGCCGTTGATGGCGGCGTTCAGCGGATCATCGGTCAGGGTGAATTCGCCCTGTTCCAGATCGCGGGTCATGCCCTGATCGATAACGAAGGCAACCGGGCGGGCCGTGCGGGTGGGGGCCGATTTCATCTGCTCCAGATGCGATTGGAACAGGGCGTCCTCGCGCTTGTAGCCCGCCGTGTTCATGTTCGCGACGTTGTTTGCAATCACTGACATCTGACGCTGGAGCGCCATCTGATGCGAAAGAGCAACGTAGTTCAGAGTATCCATCGGTCTGCCATCCCTTTTGGCGGCTTCTCGCCCTGATCGCCCCGGTTTTGGTGCGTTCGCCAATACACAAGCAAGCCGCGTGCCAACTTTCCAAGTGGCGGAATTTCAAGGGTTTGAGTATGCAAGGGGGGCTTGGGGCATAGGAGGTAGTCATTTTTTGCCGGGTGAAGTCTGCCCGGAAGCTGTTAATCAAGATGTTGTTAACCTTGAGTGCGTACTTTCTGCCTGTGTGCGGCAGGATGCTGCGCCGGGTCCTTGAGGGGCATAAATGGCGGAAGAGAACACTGGCGATCTTGATGGCACTGCCGATGAGATCGAACTGAAGCGCAAGAGGTGGAGCGGCAAGCGTATTGTGCTGATCGCCGCGCCGGTTCTTCTGCTGCTGATTGGCGGTGGCACCGCCGCAACCCTGTTTCTGGGCGGCGAGAGCCAAAAGCCGCAAGCGGTGGACCCCATTGCCGCGGCCGCGGCGTCTGGCGACACCCAGATCGTTTACGTTGACCTGCCGGACCTGCTGGTCAATCTCAAGTCGTCTGACCGGAACAGCAGCTTCCTGAAGCTCTCCATCGCGCTTGAGGTGAAGGGGCAGGCGCAGGCTGATGCCGTAAAAACCATGATGCCGCGCGTCACCGACAGTTTTCAGGTTTACTTGCGCGAGCTGCGCATCGATGACCTCTCCGGTTCGGCGGGCATGTTCCGTCTGAAGGAAGAATTGCTGCGCCGGGTGAACACCACCATCGCGCCGCTGCGCATCAACGACGTTCTCTTCAAGGAAATGCTGGTCCAGTAGCGATGATCGACAACGACGACATCTCCGACGACGGCAACACTCCGGACGACGACGCACTCGCCGCCGAATGGGCGGCCATGGCCGACAGCAAGCCGGACGACGACGATATTGCCGCCCAGTGGGAGAAGATGGCCGAGGAAGAGGAAGACGAGCTTCTCTCTTCCGTGCAGGCCGGTCGCGTGCTCGATCAGGACGAAATCGACAGTCTGCTCGGCTTCGATGGCGAGGACGAGGAAACCGCCCGCACCGGCATTCATGCGATCATCAATTCCAGCCTCGTCTCCTACGAGCGCTTGCCGATGCTGGACGTTATCTTCGACCGTCTGGTTCGCATGATGACGACCTCGCTGGGCATCTTCACGTCCGACAACATCGAGGTCAGCCTCGACAACATCTCGTCGGTGCGCTTCGGCGATTATCTGAACTCCGTCCCGCTGCCCGCCATGATGGGCGTGTTCCAGGCGGTGGAGTGGGACAACTTCGGCCTGATGACGGTTGATTCCAACCTCATCTATTCGATCGTGGACGTGCTGCTCGGCGGCCGTCGCGGCACCGCGCCCATGCGCATCGAGGGCCGTCCGTACACCACCATCGAGACCAATCTGGTCGAGCGGATGATCGACGTCATTCTGGCCGACATGGCGCAGGCGTTCGAGCCGCTCTCGCCGGTCAAATTCCGGTTCGACCGCATCGAGACCAACCCGCGCTTTGCCTCCATTGCCCGCCCGACCAACGCGGCGGTCGTCATTCGCCTGCGGGTGGACATGGAAGATCGCGGCGGCAAGCTGGAAATGCTGTTTCCCTACGCCACGCTCGAGCCCATTCGCGAGCTGCTGCTCCAGCGCTTCATGGGTGAGAAGTTCGGTCGTGACAGCATCTGGGAAACCCACCTTGCATCCGAGCTGTGGCGCACGCGCATCGAGCTGAACGCCGTGCTCGACGAGCAGACCATGCTGCTGAGCGAGGTGATGAATTTCAAGGTGGGGCAGACCCTGGTGTTCAACGCAACCGCCAAAGACAGCATTGATCTGCGGTGCGGCGATGTCTCCCTGCTCAGCGGGCGGCTGGGCCGGTCCGGCAAGAAAATCGCGGTGCAGGTTCGCGCCACCAACGGCAAATTCTAAGGAGAGGCAGGATGCTCGGCTGGATCATGGACGTCGTTCTGTGTCTGATGCTGCTTGCGGCTTTGACGGGCGGCTTCATTCTCAATCGCCGTCTGGTGGCGCTGAGGAACGAGCGCAGCCATATGGAAGCGATGATCCGCACCCTGACCAATACCGTCACCCAGACCGAGGGCAGCGTGCGCGCGCTCAAGGATACGGCAGAGGAAGTCGAAGAATCGCTGCGCGAGCGGGTCTCCAAGGCCCGGGCGTTGGCGGACGAGTTGGTCATCATCACGCAGGCGGGCGAGGATCTGGCCAACCGTCTCGAAAGCAGCCTGAGCGGTGCCGCGTCCGTGGTTCGCCCGGGCAAGGCTGACGTAATGCCGCTCGGCATGGAGGCGGGCAAGGACGCCGGCAAGCTGCAGCCCAGGCTGCGCGCGCTGGACGGTTTGCGTTGAGACAGTTTGGGCAGGACATGAGTTCATGAAAACGTTCCCGATTTCCATCCGTCCTTTTCCCGTC